>QMIT01000014.1 GCA_024434115.1 Chloroflexota bacterium | reverse complement strand
GGTCCACCCGGTCCCATCCCGAACCCGGCAGTTAAGCCCGTCAGCGCCGATGGTACTGGGGGAGTTGTCCTCTGGGAGAGTAGGTCACTGCCAACTCACCCTCAACCCTTTGTCTTTGCCCAACCTCCCTCTCCCTGCCCCTCAACCCGTTTTTGCGTTTTATACCCTTGCCAACTATACTCCCCTTGAACACTTTCCTCACAAATTCATTATGTTACCAGACTGCAACCTCCCTATAACGGTGGTGTAACCCCATGAGTATATTAGTACGAGTTTTAAGAAGCGGGCTATTCATCGGTATGGTTCTATCAGCCGCTTGCCTCTATTACTTGATCGCCTATGATCGCCCCTTAATTCGCGGTGATGGCGTCGCATATTTAGCATGGGTAGACAGCATCACGCTTGACGGGGATATTGATCTTGCCAATCAAGCTGAGAAATTCCAATCATCCAACAGCTACCAAATTGTCTGGCATGAAAATACCGAGAAATACGTAACGGTTTTTCCCTTTGGTGCGGCCTTTTTGCAAGCCCCTTTTTATAAATTGGGTGACTTCTTCTATCATCAAGGTTGGTGGAATCAAAATCCCGATTATTTCCGCCAAATGCAAGGCATCCCTCAATCGTACAGCTTATGGCTGATGATCGGGGCAAATGTCATGGCGTTGGCATCTGTTCTTATCGCATGGCGAGTAGGGCGACAGCTTACCGACAACGCCACCGCTGCTCTCATTGCTTTTGCTTTCCTGATTGGGACACCGCTCATCTACTACAGCACGACGATGCCCCTCAATTCCCATAATCCCGGTGCATTTATGTGTGCCTGTTTCATCTTCTGTTTAAATCGTGTAACAGGCGGTATCATGCCAAATGAACAGCCTATTCACGTCCGAAATTATTGGTGGATTGGACTGGGTATCAGCGCAGGGTTGATGGTGCTGTCCCGCTGGCAATTATTGTTGATTGCCCTGCCTGCTTGGGGATTATTAGCGTGGCAGCGTCAATGGAAAGGCGCGATTCTGGCCGGAGTCGTGACTGCGATTACCCTCCTGCCCTTGCCTATATTCTGGAATTACCTCTTCCACCAACCCTTCACCGTCCCCTACGACGCGGTTGAACGACAAAGCTTTTTGCGCCCCCCAGTTCATACGTGGGACGTGCTGAAAATGACGATTTCGCACTCGCCTATCATCGTTTTGAGCCTATTTGGATTATTCTTTTTGTGGCGTATCAACCGGGCATGGGCCTATTTTTGCGGGGCAGCCATTGCGCTGCAAATTCTCATTAACGGGGCGGCGTTGGATTGGTATGCAGGTGACTCTTTTGGAATGCGCCGGATGAGCGAACTCTATCCAATCTATGTAGTTTTAGCCTGTGCTTTATTGGGAAATTTACACGGCTTACCCCAATTCAAACCAACCCATTTTCGATGGGTGGCCTCGCGTGCAATCGTGCTGGTGCTGATACCACTCGCCTTCCTCTATATCCGAGCTTTTTACGTCTATACGTGGTCAGATCAAGGTAAATTTGCAGATACTCCTCAGCGCATGATTCGGTTCTATTTGGATCATCCCTACCGCGAAGAATTTGAGGAGGCTGCCTCCAAAGCGCATATTGGGCCAGAGTCTTGGGCAAAACCCGGCCCATGATTTACGGTGCAGGAAGGGTAAATGGCCCCAACCCCACTTGTTGATCGCGTGTACTGTCGGGCATGATGACCGCCAACGCTTTGCCATTGCGATCCATAATCGAAAGGCTCACCCACCATTCTCCTTCCGACAAATCGCTGTGGAGTGGAACCAGCAATCGGTCACGAATGTCGCCACTTTCCGGCAGCCAGCAGGTGATGGGGTATTGCTCGTCAAAAGGTTGCAAGACGGTGGCAGCTTGGGGTTGACCTTGTGGGGAGACCGGAATAAACGACAAATAATAAGGCACATCTAACTGTCCTTTGGAGCGCCAATTTAGCCAAATAACTAATGTCGGTTGATCAACGCCATCTTCATCGGTCAGTATTTCAAGATGCCCTGAGAAACTGGTTAAGTAAAGCGTTTCGGCGAATTCCGCACCGTTGCTAATCGTGGGAGTCGGCGACATTTCGGCTAATTGGGGCGCGTGTTTGGGTGGCTCGGAAAAACCTGATCCAATGACTCGCAAAAAGCCAACCATGCCGACAACCATGACGGCCTGCACCACAGTGATTAATCTGCCGTTGCGCGAATCTATCTGGCTGATGGCGTTGCCTGCGATGAGTACCAGCAAAGGCGACAAAAACAGCCAGATACGGCCTGATTCGCCCCGCTGTGTGCCGGATAAATCAATCACTAGTAGTGTCACCACCCCACTAAGCGCAAACACCGCACCGGGGGACAGAAACCTTTCGCATCGCCATACCCGAACGATCTGCAAAATACCCAGACCCGCCAGCAATGCCAGAGGCCAGCCTGTGAACATAAAAAAGTCGTTGAGGTGCAAAAACAGCCATGGGAAATAGGGCCGATCCAGCGTAAGATGGGCATTCAACGCCTGATCTAGGATGTCCCAAATGGTGATCCCCGACAGCAGATAAAACCCGCCCCAAAACAACAATAATCCGGCGCCAAACCATGCCCCCATAACAAGAGGCCAACGCCAATGCAGCGCCTCTGATTTTCGACGCCGGAAATACTCGCCGAGGGTAAATAATCCTGCAAAAAAAACAATCGGCAGTAGCGTGAAATGGATAAAGGATAGAATTGCCGCGCCTAGACCCGCCGCAAAAATCCATCCAAACTGTTGATCCAAAACCCCCTTGACTAAAAACACGAGGACAACAACGGTCAGGCAGGGATACAAGGTATTGGGGGTCGGGGTAAACATCAAAAATGCCGGAATCAGCGGCCACCACAGCACACTCCAGCGTGCCGCCGCCTCAGAATACAATCGCCGACCCAATCTATACAGTGGGAAAGCGATCAAGCTACCCCACAGCGGCGTTAACATACCCAACCATGCGCTGGATAATTCGGCATCACTATAACTGATTATCCGATAATTATGGCATTGTTCAGCCCGTAACGGTGGGCCTAGCTGATCGGTCAAAAAAGGGGTTTGGGTCAATAACTGATTTGCGCCATAGTAGGTTAGCGGCATCCCCGGCGGCGAGGTAGTCATGTGGCTGGAAAAATAGTGATAACTCGCCATAAAATCCGGCCAGTCTTCCAACACGGCTTCCACGCCACCCCGCTCATCCATATCGGCGGCAGCATAATGCCAACCCGTGCTTAGGCCGCTAATCGTGCGGGTATAAAGTTCATAGTGGATACGGTCAGTCGTCACATATACCGATGCAACGGTCAGCGCCACCCCACCGATAGTTGACCACAAAATTAACCATCGAGCAGAGGTCTGGGCCTGCAATTTCCAGCCAATCACAATATAGATGATAAGGCTAATCATCAGCGGGACAAGTCGAATAAATTCGGGTTTGGCAAAAGGCCAGCGCCAGCCATAATCGCCGCGCAGTTGGGGCACAACATCCAGCACCAAAATCAATGCCCATAGAAGACAGGCAGCAGCAATGATCCAAACGACGCGGGTAATTTTAGACACAGGAATCAAATTTTTGTGGCATTTGCGAAGCGAACCAACTGACGGTGCGATAGACACCATCGGTAAATGAGGTGGCAGGTTTATAGCCCAATAATGTTTCGGCTTTGGCTATATCGGCTTTAGAAAGTTTAATATCGCCTGCGCGGGGTGGAGCAAATACAGGTTTGATGCTGCTGCCCAAATATTCGTTGATGACCCGCACCAAATCTATCAGCGTATAGGATTGTCCACAGGCCAGATTGATCACCTGTCCGGCGGCGCTCTGGCTTTTCATCGCCAAAAGATTGCCCTGAATGGTGTTGCCAATAAATGTAAAATCCCGCGATTGTTTGCCATCGCCAAAGATGGTCGGCGCTTGGCCTTTGAGCATGGCAGTGGCAAATTTGGGAATGACAGCGGCATATTCCGAATTGGGGTCTTGGCGCGGGCCAAACACATTAAAGTAGCGCAGGCAAACCGTCTCTAGGCCATAGACATGATAAAACGCCTGCATATAATACTCACCCGCCAATTTTGCCGCCCCATACGGCGACAGCGGTTTAGGGGGCATAGATTCTTCTTGACTATCGGCCTCAATATCTCCGTAGGCTGACGAAGAGGCCGCATAAATAACCCGTTTGACCCCCGTCTGTCGTGCGGCGTTCAAGACATTTAACGTCCCAGTGATATTCACATCATGGCAAAGCTGTGGGTCTTCAATGGAACGAGGGACGGAGGCAATCGCCGCGAGATGGAATACATAGTCCACGCCCTGCATAACTGCTTCTAGGGGTTGGGTGATGCTGATTTCGTGTAGGGTGATTTGATTGGCGACGGTGGCGAGATTTTCACGCTTGCCCGTTGAAAAATCATCCACCACACGAACCTCATGGCCCTCTGCAAGCAGCGCCTCGACGAGATGTGACCCGATGAAGCCGCCCCCGCCTGTCACCAAAGAAACCGTCATGATGCTTTCCTTATTGTGGAGAGTGATCTACCAACCGTGTTCCAAGCGTGCCACCAATCGTTCTGGCATATCGGCCTTCCGCATTTTTTCTTGGGTGACTTTGATGGGATAGGGCACGCGCCGATGTTCAAAAACGCCTTCTTCAACATACAAAATGCCATAGGCGGCGTCGGGGTTGCTGTCGCGGGGCTGACCCACGCTGCCGGGGTTCAAAATAATCCGTTTGCCGTTTAGTTGGCGCGGTACACGATAGGTCGGCTGCATCGCGTCGGTTTCCCCATCGGGGGCGGTCAGGCGATAAATAATGGGGGTGTGCGTGTGCCCAACTAGGCAATAGCTGGTTTCAAAATGGGGGAAATTTAGTGCGGCAATCAGGGGGTCAAGAATGTATTCCCATACAGGTTCGCGCGGGCTACCATGTGCCAATGTGTAATTGCCCAAAACAAAGGTGGTCGGAAGGGCCGAGAGATAGGCGGTATTTTCTTCGGTAAGGGTGCGCTGAGTCCAATCCACAGCGCGGCGGGCATCCACATTAAAAGTACGAATATCCAGCCGCCCCAACGCCGCCCAGTCGTGATTCCCGGCTAAACATAGATGGGGCAGACTTTTGAGCAGGTCGCAAGACTCGTTGGGGTCGGGGCCATAGCCCACCACATCGCCCAAACACCATACATAATCCCAATCGCCGTGCGCGTCTTCCATCACTGCTTCAAACGCCGCCAAATTGGCATGAATATCGGAAATCACCAGAATACGCATCGCAATCCTAACCTTTTGAGGGGCAAATCAGTCATACCATCATTTTGTCACATTTGCTGAAATCTAGCGAACTATAGCACGAAATGAGGCGCTTGGTCAATCAGTCTGAAGCATGACCTGTTATAATGAAAAAATCTAACAAGTTTCACCGCCCATTGGCTTAACACAAAGCAATCATAGCGCTATGTCAGCCCGTACCCGCGTCCTTAATCGCTTCTCCATCAAAGGTGGCTTCTATACCTCAGAAAATACTCGCTTGCTGATTCTCGCCGTTTGTCTAGGATTAGCAACGGGTATCGCCATCTGGGCTTTCCGCACCGCGATTGATTTTTTTCATGAAATATTCATAGAGGGGCTTCAGCATGAACTAAACCAAACCCCAATTGGTTCGGGCGCGGCAATTTTTAGTTTGGCGCTGGCGGGGCTGGTGGTTGGCTGGTTAATGAACCGCTTTGTGGGTGAAGAACGGCATCATGGTGTGGCGGGAATCATGGAGTCGGTGGCGCTAATTGGTGGACGCCTGCCCTATCAGCGTGCCCCGTTTAAGGCCCTAGCCTCGTCTATTTCACTGGGGGCGGGGGCGTCCGTCGGGCCAGAAGACCCCAGCGTACAAATCGGCGCGAATCTTGGCTCCATGATTGGACAAAAAACCCGCCTCTCCGAAGAACAGGTCAAATTATTGGTCGCGGCGGGGGCGGCCAGTGCGATTGCGGCGGCCTTCAAAGCGCCGATTGCAGGGGTATTTTTTGCGCTGGAAGTTATTTTATATGGCTCGTTTAGCAGTGCAGCGGTTGGGGTAGTGGTGTTGTCCGCCGTCATCTCATCCGCTTTTACGCAAGCCATTGAGCCACACCCCGAAATGGGGCCATTCGCCCACACCCTGAGCAGCCCGCTCGAAATCCCTCTGTTTGTGCCACTCGGTATCCTACTTGGCCCAGTCGCCTCGCTGTTTATTCGCTGGGTCTATTTTCAGCACGACTGGTGGCATCATCATGTTCATCTGCCCCGCCCCTTGCGAACAGCCCTCGCAGGCGTCTTGGTCGGCATAGTGGCGATTTTTCTGCCCGAAATTATGGGCACGGGCCGCGAGACCATGAATGAAGTCCTCAGTGGTGAAACCAAATTTGCGCTGACCCTACTGTTGATCTTGGGAACAGCCAAATTACTCATGACCGGCGTTAGCATCGCGGGTGGTTTTGTGGGTGGAATTTTCGCCCCCTCGCTATTTGTCGGCACAATGTTGGGTGGGGCCTATGGTCTGGTGATGGATCGCATCATCGGCGGAGGCGGCCACGTCACTCCACCCGAAGTGTATGCCGTAGCAGGCATGGCAGGTATGATGGCCGGGGTGGTACGCTCCCCCATTACCGCGATTATGCTGGTCTTTGAATTGACCAACGACTACCGCCTGATTTTGCCCATTATGCTGACCACCGTCATCTGTGTTTTGATCGCCGAACGGATCGAGCCGTCTGGTATGTACATCTTGGGGTTGCGGCGCAAGGGCATCCACTTACAAGAGGGCCGCGATATTGATTTGATGCAGGGGGTTAAAGTCGGCGACGCCATGTTGAAACCCGCCCCTAGTATCTCCGAAAAAGCATCGCTGATCGAACTGCGCGACACACTGCGAAAATTGAGAACTTTTTCGATGTGTGTGGTAGACGACGAAGGCTTGTTGGGCGGGATTGTCACTTTGTCTGATCTTCAGCGGGCCTATGACAACGCACATGGCGAAAAACCCCTGACCGTTGGCGATATTTGCACCCGCAATCCCATCACCGTTACGCCCGATGATGTGTTGTGGACGGCTATCCGCTGCATGAGCATGAATGACGTAGGGCGATTACCCGTTGTAGAACCCGGCACACACAAACTGGTGGGGTTTATCGGGCGACATGGTGTCATGCGGGCCTACAACATCGCCATTGCGCGGAAATTGGAAGATCAGCACGCCGCCGAACGCCTACGTCTTAATACCCTAACCGGAGCGCACACCTACGAATACTATCTAAGCGCAAGTGCCCCCGCGAATGGCAAACGCATCCAAGAAATTCACTGGCCCACAGAGAGTGTCGTCGCATCGGTACAGCGCGGTGGGCGTTTGATCGTGCCACACGGCAGTACGCAGTTATTGACAGGCGACAAATTGACACTGGTTGCTGATCCGTTGGTCGAAAACGAATTGGCCTATTTGTTAGAGGGCCGCACCCATCCACCTCACTGATAACGCAAAATTTCGGAAACCGTTTTTCGAGCCGCGCTCGTGGCAGGGCCGACACTCGCAATAACCGTCAAAAAGATAGTACTGATTAAGCCAATCAGAGGCACAATCCACGAATAGGTAAAGGGAATCACGTCGGTAAAGGGGATAAATCGAATCAACTGTTGACCAAGCAAATAACTGAGGGGCAGTGCGGCCAGCCACGCAATGAACCCGATAAACAAGCCCTCTAGCAAAAATTGGCTGCTGATAGCCCATGTGCCCGCCCCAACCGAACGCAGGACGCCAATTTCGCGCAATCGTTCCATAACGCTGATGGATAAAATCGTTAGCAGGCCAATCCCCCCGACGATGGCTAATAATAACGCCGCAAAATTGAAGACCAGTCCCACACTTGAAATCGTACTGGCAATACGATCCGCAAATGCAATTTGATTGGTATAGACCGGGCGAGCAGATGTTGTTTCCAATGGAATATTCAGGCCCTCTTGCGGATTGGTAATATCAATGAACGTGGTGACGGGCGAGAGTTCGCGGAAATCGAGGTTTTCCAACGCCGCCAGTTCTTCCCAATAGATGGCAACGACCTCCAATGCGCTGCCCTGCTGCTGAAGTTCTTCGGGTAAATTCTCCGCAAACAGGCTAAATTGCACTGGATTGATATTGAGAATTTCCGCAATGGTATATTCCTGCTCAGTCTCATCAACCTGCAAAATGACCGTCTGCCCCACATCAAAACCAAGCCTTTCAGCCAAAATCGAGGTCAACACCACGCCGGAATGGTCGCTTGGATCACGCCCCGGCACCAAATAATTTAGGAGTCGGTCATCCGCTCCTAACGCATAGACTGTTGCCGCATCTTCTTCCTCAGCATCCACACCTCGGATGTCTACCTGTCGCCAATAAGCATTCGGCACAGGGGCATCCAGCGTCAAGCCCACAAAATCAGCGAGTTGATGCCATTCCATAAACCCCACTTCTAAGGGAAAATCGGCGATCCCGATAATTTCAAAATCAGCGGTTTGCAGTGCGGTACTGAGGGTAATCCTGTCCCCAACACGTTTCTCTAGTCTCTCCGCTAGGTGTTGATTGAGGACAATGCCTCTTCGAGAGCGATCTTCATTCCATCCCGTGCCCTCAATCAGCGGCATATAACTCAATTGGGTTTCGGTATCTACCGCCAACACAAACAACGAGGAGGGATTGGGATTTTCTTCCCCATCACTTTGGATATTGAGTTCAACAGCCACCCCCGGTTCAACGGTGCGAATCACCTCCTCTTGCTCGGTTGAAAGCAAAGTCTGCAAATCGCTGAGATTCCCAACATCCCCAATCTGGAGGGATACTTGGTGGGTTAGGCGACTGCGAATATCCTGCATGACATCCTGCACCGAAAAATAAATCGCCAACATCCCCATAAAAGCCGTAACAGCGAGGCAAATCGCAAAGGTACTCAGGGCCAGTCTTGCCCGCCGCAAAATAATATTATTTAGCGCCTGCCGCACGGAAGCCGGAAGAGGCATTCGTTGGGTAAGTACCAATGCCGACTGTTTGTTATAGCGTGATACCAGCCCCAAATCGGTCATGGCTTCCAAAATCGTGACACGGGTTGCGGCAACAAGCGGAAAAAACGACGCCAACACCGGTACGCCTAACCCCATGACCAGCCCCAGCGCTATTGGCAAGGGCGGTATATAAGCGGTGTCTACATAGATGTTGAGCAGCGGGGCAATGACCTTAGCCGCCTGACGCCCCAATGGAAGGCCCAAAAGGATGCCGGGAATCGTGCCAAGTCCGCCATACACCAACGCCAACCCACCATAAATCTCTAAAATATCCTGTCGGGTTGCCCCCAATGCCTTCATCGCCCCGATTTGACGGCGCTGCTCTGACACAATAATACTCACCACGTTTGTAACCAAAAAACTGGTCACAACCATCGTGACCATAGAAATCAACATCAGAATACGGCTTAATCGTTCGACACCTGTGATAAAAGTATTCTCGTGTGGGTCATCCAAAAGGTAAAAGGCAATCGAATAGGGTGTATGGTCGGTCACAAATTTACGAAATGGGCGTGATTCTTGTTGAGCCGTCCGAAAATCCTCAAATCGGGCATGAATCGAACTCAGGCCAGCAAATCCGGCGATTTTTTGGGCATCGGCGTAATTAGCAAAGAGGGTGTTGTTTTGATTCTTGCTACCCAAATTCACATACGGCTTAAATACAATACCCACAATCCGCCATACCTCATCTCGAAAGCCGTAAATTTGGGTGCGAGGGATCAACTGACGGGTATGCAGCACGAGGGTATCGCCAACCGCGAGGTCATAGGTCTCCGCCATCCGTCGTTCAATGACCAGTTCATTCCTGCCCAATTGAGGATACTGACCATCAAGGAGTTCAATCGGTTCAATTTGAATATGTCCAAAGGGTTCCGTTGAGGCATAGATTTCACCTGTTCGTAGCGGCTCACCCGCCTTCAGCCGCCATTGAATTTGATAGTTGGCGCTGCCTTCCACTGCTGTGACACCCTCTAATTGGCGCAATTGCCTAAGGTATGGGTCGTTATTGATAGGGTCTTTGGTCGAAGTGCGAAGATAGACCCGCAGCATTGCCAATTTATCCTTATCAATATCTTCGTTCAATTGGTGACTGAGCACTTGACCTAACGTGGTGAAGGTCACAATGCTCAACACCCCAACCAAGACACTGGCAACGACCAACAGAGTACGACCACGATAAGTTTGAAGATCACGGCGAATTTTGCGGAGGGAGGTTCTATTCAATGTCCTATCTCTATCCATCGCTACCGAACCGATGTCACACATTCAAGTGTAGCGTTTACGGGGTAAGTTGGCGATAGGTTAGGCCGCTCATTTCAAATCCTACTTAACAAATTGATAAGCAGTGAGCGCACGCTCCCGTGCCAAAGCATGATCTACAATGGGAGGGGGATATTGACGGGGTGGAATTGGCATTCGATCGGGGGCATGGATGTAACGGATTGGCACATCACGTAATTCAGGAACCCAGCGCTTGATATAAACACCCTGCGGGTCAAATTTTTCAGATTGGAATTGGGGGTTAAAAATGCGGAAATAAGGCTGGGCATCGGTCCCCGTCCCAGCAGCCCACTGCCATCCCCCATTATTTGCCGCTGGGTCACCATCAATCAACCACTGCATAAAATGACGTTCACCTTCCCGCCAATCAATCAGCAAATCTTTGGTCAAAAAACTGGCAACAATCATACGGGCACGGTTGTGCATCCATCCCATTGCTTGAAGCTGTCGCATCGCGGCGTCCACCACCGGATAACCTGTCATCCCTGCTTTCCACGCCTCGAGTTCTGCCGGGGCATAACGCCATGCCAATTGATCATATTTGCGTTGAAAGCTGATGCCAATCACATGCGGGAAAAAATGGAGGATGTGCATGTAAAATTCCCGCCACACCAGTTCGCTAACCCATGTCTCCACTGCCGTAGACAAGGTATTTTTAGCAGTGTGATGGGCCGCCCAATAAACTTGGCGGGGTGAGATCAACCCAAAACGCAAATACGGGGACAGATAGGAAGTTCCCGGTTCGGCCTGATTTCGATCAGCCGCCAATATATTGCGCCGCTCCGCATATGTGCCAATCGCCTTTTGCACAAAATTTTCGAGCAGTACGATGGCTTTTTTCTCACTGGCCTCGGGGAGGTCTGTCTCGATTGGGCCATATCTCAGTTCTTGGAGTGATGGAATGTGTCCCATATCATCCATCACATGAAAACGGCCACTTACCAAATAATTCTCGGTGATGGGCGGGTTGTCATAACTCAGCCAACGCCGTTTAAACGGGGTGAATACGGTATAGGGTGAACCATTGTCTTTGACAACGGTGCCGGGGGCTTGCAGTATCGCATCGTCAAAGGCCGACACCGGAACACCCACCAACTGCGCCACGTGTTGATCTCGCTTTTGGGCAAAGGGTGAATAATCCCTATTGAGATACAGCCCTCTTGTACCTGTCGTTTGAATCAATTCCGGCAAAATTTGACGTGGGTCGCCTACCCGTATAAGCAGTTTTCCACCCCGCGCCTGTAACGACTCATCAAGCGAGATTAGTGCCTTCAACAAAAAAGCCAAACGCGGCGCACCTGACCCATCACTTTTGAGAATCGCAGGGTCAAAAATAAACACAGGCAAAATCGGCGCACCGGATTGAAAGGCAGCCGCCAACGCTAGATTATCGTGCAACCGCAGATCACGCCGAAACCAATGAATCACCGGGGTCATGAGGGTGAACTTTCTTTCAAAGTTGGGCGCTGATAGGCCCGTGCTTGCTCAATTGGCAAGGCTTGCTGTACCAATTTCGCCACCCGCATCGCGCCTAATGTAACCCCGGCTGTTGATTGACCGGGGAAAATTGAATCACCAACCAGTTTGAGATTTTGGATGCCTGTACAGGGGCTGCGTGCCCCAAATAATGATTTCATGGGGAAGCCGCCAACCATGCCGAGGTGTCGCGCTGTATAGAATTCGTAGGTCACTGGACTACCGGGGAGCAGTAACTGGATGCTGCTGTGGAAACCGGGTAGGATTTGGTTTATTGTGGCAATCATGCGCTCGGCATAAGCATCCTTTTTCCGTTGATAAGCCTCCGGGTCATCACGCAGTAAATCCCACCACTGTTGTACCGCCGTATGGGTAGTGATGGTTACAGCCCGCATCCCCGCCGGAGCACGTTTATCATCATTGGCGCTGGACATCGAAACAAAGATGCTGCAACCTTCCCCTAATGGCCCTTCCATCGTCGTAACAATCTGATGGTGATCGGCGATTCCCTGTGGGAGTTTGGCATCCTCTACCCCGACATGCAGCACATACGCCCCAAAACCTGCCGTCCGCCTCGCCACTTCACGCTGCAAATTTCGTGGACTGTCCTCAGCTAAAAGGCTGTCGAGCGACCAAGGGGTCAGATTGCCGACCACAAAATCCGCTGGGAAAAATTCTTCTTGAGTGGCCCGGGTGCCCCTTTTAGCGTAAACCCCCGTGACCTTCCGCCCTTCCACTTTAATACGTGTCACCCGCTGGCGATAGAGTACCTGTCCCCCCAACGTGCGGATTTTTTCGACCAGTATTTCGGCTAATCCGCCAATCCCACCTTCGACATGATTCACTCCCTGTCGTGCCAAATCAAGGGCTGTCGCGCCATACAACCCATTGGCGTTCTGTGATATGGTTTGGGCTGAGATCAGCAGTTGGGCATCAATAAAACGCACGAAAGGGATATTGGAATCGAGGCCATGTTTTTTTAGCCAACTACCCACTGTGCCTAATCCAAATGGGATCGCTTTTAAATTCGCGGGGAAACTTGTCAGGCCGACTCTGGCGAGTTGTAAGAATTCCGTCAAGGTAGTAGGAGGGAATGGCAACCCTTGTGCGGAAAGTGACCAGCCTAAATCGGCAATTCTATTTTGTTCACCCCAAAAACGTTCGGTCTCCGGGAATTTTGCCAATACATCCGCATTATCACGGGTCAAGGTCACATCCCGATCTGGTAGATGCACCACCCATGCGGGGTCGCAGGCGTGAATCGGCCATTCAATGCCCAATTGTTCGCCGACCAACGCATGGGGACCGCCGGGCTGAAAACCACCTGCCAATGTCGCCCCGGCATCAAAGTGATACCCTTGATGATAAAATGTCCCCGCGCAACCGCCGGGATAGGTTTGGGCCTCCAAGACGGTCACCGTATACCCCGCTTGTGCCAATAATGCAGCAGTGGTCAGTCCACCAACACCCGCCCCAATCACGACCACGTGCGGTGAGGATTGACTTGTCATTATTTAACCCCCATGCGGGTACGACGATGGCGATAGAAAAAGAGCATTCGCAAGGCTAGGCCATCAAAAAATAGCCGTGTCAGCCAGCCGCGCCACCCCGGTCTATGCTCTAGCGTGATGTGGTCAATCAGCATGACGCCGCCATCCACTCGCTGCAAAATGTGCTGGTGTTCCCATGCTGCCAATGGGCCTTTCAACTGGCGGTCTGTGAACGAGAATTCAACTGGGCCGGGTTCATGGCGAGCAATCCAGCGAATCGGAACCGGGCCAACCCACATATTGAATTCGACTTCGCCACTTTTCAACGAAGTGAGATTGTTTTTGAGTACCTGAATAAACACAGGTGGGGGTGTCAATTTTTTGAAGGCTTTGGGATGTTCATGGAAAGCCCAAACCGCTTCAATGGTGGAGGGAATGAATACTCGATATTCGCGGATTTTGGTGGAAGTCATGAGAAATTGTCTCGCAATTCTGAATGAAGGGTTAAGTTGACAATAGCAGGGTTATCTTAGGGGAATGTGAAAAATGGTGCGAATAACTTTGCTTCTCATCAATTCCTAAGCATCTATTGAATAGTCTACTATGAATTTATTTTACAGGACTACGCGAATAAAAAATGCCGACTCACACGAATCGGCATTTTCTGATGTGAAGCAGAACGAGGTTAGTTTTCGAGCGCTCCAACTTCTTCAAGCAGTTCTATGGTCGCCTGCAAGCTGGCAAGATCACTGAGATCGAGTTCAGGCGTGATGTATTCATCAAGTGATGGCAATCCCTCAGCGAGTTCAAATTCTCCATAACGCAGCAGGGGATATTCAAAAGTCTGCTCGACAAAATAGGTCTGACCACGTTGCGAGAGCAGATACAAAATAAACCGTTGGGCCAGCACTTTATTTGGTGAACTTTGCAGAATTGCCGCACCTGCCACATTGATCATCGAGCCAATGTCCCCTGCCGGGAAGAAATAGTTGGCAACTTTGGCATCCGGGTTTTCACGCAGGTATCCATAGGCATAATAGTGATTTACTAGGCCCACCGACACTTCACCACTGTCTGCTGCGGCAACCACCGCATTATTGTTGGGGTAGACCACCGCTTCGTTGGCGATCATGCCTTCCAACCACGCCTTCGCTGCATCGTCACCCAATGTCACACGGAGCGCCGTGACAAAAGATTGGAAAGAAGCATTGGTGGGTGCCCATCCAATTTGCCCTTTCCATTTGGGGTCAGTCAACTCCAATATCGAGGCAGGTAATTCTTCAGGACTATACGCATCGGTGTTATAAACCAGCACTCGCGCACGACCCGTAATCCCGACCCATAGGCCATCGGCGGATTCAAAACGCGGCTCGACCAAATCTAGAATATCAGTAGACAGGGGTGCCAGAAGATTATTTTCAGCCAATAGCCCCAAAGCACCTGCATCTTGACTAAAAAATACATCAGCGGGGCTGTTTTCACCCTCTTCAACAATTTGTAGGGCCAGTTCTGCCGTGTCGCCATACAGTACTTCGACATTAATGCCCGTATCTGCCTCAAATTGTTCCAGCAGTGGCCCAACTAGGTTTTCGTTTCGACCAGAATAGATGGTTAGGGTCGTGCCTTCTTGGGCAGAGGATGTAGTCTGTGGGACGGCGATAACGCCCAAAACAAGGGTAATCAGCAACAAGAGGCTGAAGTAACGCAAATTCAAACGCATACGACCAAATGCTCCTTCAATGGTTTCGGGTTATAGTTAGGGAACTATACCTGTCTGTGGCTAGGGGGTCTATGGCAGGCGTTAAGTTGAGGATTAAAGGGGCAGTAGTATCAAAGTTGAGGACGTTGCGTTTAGAAATTGACCGTGATTAACTTTTCATGGAGGCCGACATGACCGATCTAAATTTTGACGACCTATTGACAGCCGCCGAACGTGACCCAGCCACCACCGACTTTGCCCAATTGCGCCGCGCCTATGTTGCTAGTCCCCGTTATCAACCCACCACCCATTTTTCACAGGCGAAGTTGCAGGGCATGACCAACGATGTGAAAGATGTAGACGAGTTGGCCCTGCGCTGCAAAAAACTCGCTGATGAAAACCCGATGGATTTGGAAGTGCGCCTCATCCTTGATTTTGCCTACAGTGAAATGGAGCAGCATGATCTCGCTGCCCAACAGCACGCTTTTATCAACGGCAATTTGGAGGCTATTTGGGCGAGTGGGGACGGCAAATCCTTTGAAACCGCGTGGGTCGTAGTTTCGGTTGCCGAAGAATATACCCTCTTAAGCATCATGGGCTATCAGATGCGCCAGCAAAGTTTAATGGAACATGGGGGTCGCTGGTATGATATGTTGACCTGTGTACCCCGCAAAAACCCGACAGCGGAGCCGGTGGAGTTTTATTTCGACATCACCGACCCCTTCGGTTATCTCAGCAAGATGTTTGGTTAGAGCTTCTTGGCGATTTTTTGAGTTTCCTGATCGAGTGCCGCAAGGTCAGCTTCAATCCGTCGGATGCTGTCCTCGGCGCTCATGTTCAAGTAGGGAAAAGCCAGCCACGCGCTCATAAGGCCAAACAGTCCCCCCGTCAATAATCGGAAGGCGGGTGCTGTTTCACGCACTGCCCATAATCCCTCCTTTGTAATGGGTGGGAATGGATAGCTTAAAAGTTGGCTAAATCCATCAAGGCCAATCGGGGCGACCCCCAGCAATAAATATAGCCACAGAGGACAGGGGCGAATCCGTCGGCGTACCGGGCCATAGGCAATCCCGCCCACGACAAGGCCGACATAAATCATGATGTCGCGCTGGCAAATGGCAACTTTATAGCCGATTTTGTCATCTCCCCGAAAACGCCGTGCTGCTGCTTGAAGGGTTGAATCAAATTTCTTCAAGTCCGCCGGATTAAATACATAGGCTGCCGCCTCTCCATCACGCCCAGTCCGTTTGAGCGAATCCTTCTTTTCTTCGGTATAGATAGCCCGGAATTTTGCCGAGTCCGCCGCATACACCTCAAAGGGGGTCAAACTGCCCTTACCCTCCGCAACTTGGCGGGGATAGAAGGCTTGGTCGCCGTAGAGGAACAAAGACCGAAAGGCGAACTGATGGCAGGTCAGGCTATACCCGCTATAAATCACATTCGCTGGCCCGGTTGCCCCCACCTGCATCAAGGTTGGGGCGGCAAAGGGCAGGCTGATATAAATGACAAATAGGCCAACCACAAACACCCACCAATTGCGAATGATGCGTAATTTACGTTGGGTACGCCGTCGCAATTGATCCTGTTGGGCTGCTAATTTTTCTTGTAAGGCTTGTTTCGATTGTTTTGCCATGCGTTATTTTTCGATTCCAATTGCATCCAGACCATCTTCCAATGCGTTTTCTGAAATCAGGCCATAGACAATTTTGCGGATATATCCTTGACGATCTATAAACACCGTCGTTGGAAGCTGTGATTGAGCGCCGTATGATACCGCGATTTCGCCCGTGCTATCAATGATGATTGGGAAACTTACCGGATGTTCTTGAATCCACTCTTGTACCTTAGTGGGGTCTTCACCCGCATTCACCCCAATGAGCAACCATTCTTCATCCACATCTTGATAGGCATCTTCCAAACGCGGCATTTCCACAACGCAGGGTTTGCACCATGTCGCCCAAAAATTGAGCACTATCGGTTTATCCAGCGAAGTATCTACTATCACCGACTGCCCATCTAGTGTATCGGCGCTAAAGGGGACGATCTCACCCAAAATGCGATTATTTTGGGGCAGGCCCACCCGCCATACCAATAAAACAGCCGCCCCAAGCAGCAGCACTGCTCCGACGGCTGATAAAATTCTGTACATCGGTTTGGTACGCCCTATTGCAAATTAAGCGCCGTTTCGGGACTACTTTCAGTTTTAAATTGGCTGAGATGGTCAAACAGCCATTGGGCGGTAATCGGCCCCGACTTCATATCTACGATAATCCCATTGCCATCTAGCAGATAACTCGTCGGTAGTCCTATCGCATTATAGAGGCTGTTGACTTCGCCATTTTCATCAAGGGCAAAGGTGAAACTCAGATCGAATTCTTTCAAAAACTCGTTGATCTGCTCTTTCGATTCATACAAATTGACCGTCACAACGCGGAAACCGCGTTTTTGCTCAATCTGATAAACCTGCTCAATTTCGGGCATCTCTTTGCGGCAGGGCTGACACCACGTCGCCCAAAAATTAATCAGGACTGGCTGCCCTCGCAAATCGGATAGTGAAATTTTTTCCCCGTCAATCGTCTCAACTTCAAATGCCGGGGCGCGGTTGCCAATTTCCAGCCCCACCGGAATGCTGTCATAATTTTCCGGCGGCGAGAAAACATAACTCACGTCGGCGGTCACTGCGCCTTTGTCTATCGCACGGATAAAACGATTTTGATCGTTGATTTTCTCAAAACCGTCACCCAAACACGTTCCGATGCGACCTGAACTCAAACGGCCTTCTGCTACGCCCGTCGTGCAGGCTTCGAGCCGGAATGAGAATGACCCCAAAGTGCCATTGCCCGCAATCTGCTGATTAAGGCTTGTCAAACCGCCTGTCAAAATCGAAAAGCCGATAATCAGCAGCAGTACACCACTGACCCGTTCAATCATCAGCATGTTACGTTTGAGCCGACGCATCACCCCGGTTGCTTGATTCAGCGCCAGTGCGGTTAGTAAAAATGGTATTCCTAAACCAAGCGAATAAGCCGTTAGCATGGTCCCGGCAGGCCACAAAGAATCGCCTTTTTGTGCAGCATCATTGGCGAGTGTCAGCACTGCGCCATAAACCGGCCCAATACACGGCGTCCACCCGGCGGAAAACACGATGCCCATAAACGTTGAACTGAGATACCCTTGAGCGCCTGTCTTCGGCTTAAAGTTCAAATTACGGGTGTCGCTAATGAGGGCAATTTGTAATTTTTCGATGGCACGGGTCCAGAAGTTGGCAAGGCTGGTCGCTTCATTCATCGGCTGGCGGAAAAATACCAATATCAGCATTAGCAAAATAAGTGCCCACGCTGCCGATTCCCAAAACACTGCTCCAAACGCCCAATAGAAATAGCCCAGTACGACGATTGTGACGATAAGGGTAAACAACAGCGCTTGGATCGGCTTCTTTTCCCATGCTTGGGCTTTCCGCAGCAGAAAGGCAAACACCGGGTTCAGGGCCTTCATCACATACAAGCCGAAGAAAATGACCGCGATACCACCCAATCGAATTAGGATGGTCTCAACACTCAACCCGATGCTATCCAAAAATGAAGCGGCGGCGGCGGTGAGCAGGCCAAAACCGACAAAAAAGATGGTAAAGCCCAGCACAAAAAAGATGCCGTGCAAAAATGTGCCGAATCTGTTGCGCTGCATCCCACTAACCTGCGTGGTTGCCCGTCCCCCCATATAACCGACATAGGCCGGGACGAGTGGCAAAACACACGGCGAAATAAAGGACACCAGTCCTGCTAAAAATGCTAACCCAATGCTGACATCTGAATTCACCGCAATAAACCCCTCAATGAAACAACTGGTTGTTTTGTTTACTAGGCGGACGCTCTACTGCGCCCCACTCTTACATTACACCATTTTCCTGAATAAATTCTTAAAAGGGTCGAATGGCACACAAAATTCGGGTCAATCAGCAGTCGCTAGACGAAACATCAGGAACGCCCCACCGATTAATCCGCCTGCTAATGCCCATGCCGGGGTTCGCGCCAAAATCTCCCACATCACTTCGTTTGAAAAATCCGGTACGATATGCGAATGCTGTACATTTTTGAACAACATCAAAAAAAATGTGGTGATCGGGGTCAACGCGCCTATGGTGATCCCAAATAATACTGACCACCCCCGCATGAGGTTGAGACTCCGTCCACCCAACCAATGCAAAACGCTCAAACCAACGACCATCAATGCCAAGCCGAATCCCAAGAGTACCGTCAAACCGACATGGGTGCTTTCGGTAGAGAGCCAGATCATTAATCCGCCGCCATAGCCGATTGCCAATAAATTATGAGTAAGGGTGTGTTGAGGAATTTTTAACTGCCGCACCGTTTTGCATCGTCGAGTGTATTATCTAATATCGAGCTAATTGTGCGATGATACCATACTTTTCGGGCATTGGTCGGCATATAATGTGGGTTGAATAGAGTAGCATAGGTAGGATTCAATAATGGCCGCTACGATTGATTATCATAAACTTTCGGTAATTCCCATTTTTAAAAATCTAACACCAGAGACGTTGGCCCCCCTCGCTGCCAATATTCGCATGGTTGACCTCTATGCGGGTGAGATTTTATTTAATCAGGGCGATATTGCCAAAACCCTTTATTTAATCGAAGAAGGCAAAATTCAGATCATCCGTGAATATGAGTCCAAAGAGGAAATCGTACTTGCCACGTTAGGGCCGGGCGAGGTCGTGGGCGATCTTTCGATGATTGTGGGTGAGCCGCGCACTGCTCGCGTAGTGGCTACCGAAGATACCCAACTGATTGCGGTGGATCGTGAAACATTTTTCGAGGCCATTGGGTCGAACCCCACTATGGCGGTGGATGTGTTGGTTCAATTGGGTTTACGCCTGCAAGCCGCCAATCTGCGTATCCGCGAACTTGCCGCCACTCAACCAGCGGCCCGCCTTGCCAGTGTCATCTTGCTCTTGGCCGAACATGATGGAAAAATTCGGACGGGCCTAGTCACAGGCAGTTTTCATGTCCATCGAGTGGCACGCGCGGCAGGCATAGATACCGATACCCTCAAAAATATTCTACATGAGTGGGCAGAAGAAGGATTTATCGGGCTGGATAGTCGGCGTTTGCTGCTGCATGACCCCGCCGCCCTAGAAGAAATCGCGGGTTGGGCCTAACGTGCCGGACGTTTCACCCGCCCATTCAAGCGTCAAAGTCTCCGCCCCCGGCAAGTTATTTTTGTTGGGGGAACATGCCATTGTATACAACGGAATTTGTCTGATTACCGCCGTAGATTCGCGCCTCTACATGACACTGGAAGCCCAACCCGCCGCTGAACCAACCCTCACGATTACCGCCCCGGCTGTTGGCCTAGATCAGTGGCAGCACTCCCTTGATGAAATTGTTCACTCAAATCAGTTCAGCGGCCCTGCCAGTTTTATTGCAAGCTGTGTAGCCCTCTTTCATCGCCATTTCCCCTTTGATGTGTCACTTAAAATTGAAACCGCCAGCGACTTTGCGGCAACATTGGGGCTAGGTAGTTCATCAGCGACTGTTGCAACGGCCCTATTCGGACTTTCATCGCTGTTTAGGGTGGGTTTATCCCATCGGCAATTGTTTGATATGGGCGTTGAGGCCATCCAACAGGTGCAGCATTTGGGGTCGGGGGCCGATCTTGCCGCCGCGATTTTCGGTGGGACGCTCTATTATGCCAATCACACCCCCCGCGAAATCGTCCCACTCGACATTCCAACCCTGCCGTTGATGGTCATCTATAGTGGACAAAAAGCAGGCACGGTCAATTATGTACAGCAGGTACGTCAACTGCATGATAGCCTGCCTGATATTGTGCCGCCGATTATTGAATTAATGTTGACGCTTGTCGAAGAGGGTCGCCCCGCGCTTGAAAAGGCTGATTGGCTTCGTTTGGGGCAATTAATGAATATCCAGCACGGCTTACTGCACGCCATCGGGGTTGATACTGCACCACTCGCCGACATCGTTTTCCAAGCACGTGCGGCGGGTGCATATGGGGCAAAATTAAGTGGGGCAGGTGGCGGCGACTGTGCCATCATCCTCGTATCCCCATCCCAACAACAGTTTCTCACTGAAACACTCACCCATGCAGGCTATCAAGTCCTCTCCCTGTCCGTCAATGCTGCGGGTGTCCGCCTCGAATAACTTCATTGTTTCATTAGTAGCGCTGCCAATTAAACTAAATTTTTTAAGCCTTAAACCAATTTTGGTTTCTCCTTACCCGAATTTTACATTTTCCACTTATACTGTTAAGTAGGAGAAATATTGAGCTACGGTTTGAGGAGAGATTGAAATGGCTAAAAATTTGCAGTCCCAGTTGCGGGACTATAAACGCAGCACCGCTGAGTTAAAACCTTGGTCAAGCCATTCGCAGCCCATTGCCCCAGTGGAAATTTTGGTCAATCGCCTACAGCGCGGCTGCACCCTTGATCCGATTGTGCGCGTAGAAATGCACACTTACGGGCCGGGTCGCAGTGTCAGCATCTACCACTTTACGGTTATTCAAGAAGACCAAAAATTAGTGATTCCCGTCCAGTCCAATCCCGTCGTACACCGCCTGATTGACCAATACCGACTTGAAGTGGTGCCGCTGAAGAGCAGTGAGGCCAAAATCGAAAGCTAGGCTCAACACTCAGCGATATGTTGTATCAGGATTGTGCTAGTTCCTTTCGTGTGATGATGCGGCGCATTCGTGGTGGCATCAATGATCCTATGCGTGCCTGTTCCTCAGCACTAAACGGTTGTAAAACCATCACCGCCACACCATAGACTCCAAGACCGACCAATAGCGCAAGGAATGGCACAAACTGCCAAAGCACCCATGTCACACCCAACGTGACCACACCCGCCGCCCACAAGCGCCACAACTGACCTAACCAGTTAATTTTGCCCAACACCGGTTGCAGCAGCAGGATAAACCCGATAAACAGCGCCCCTTCCGAAAGGATGGTCGTCACAGCCGCAGCCTTATAGCTGTAGCGGGGCAGCAAAATCACATTGACGATAATGTTGAAACTGACCGCTACGATAAAGGTGCGGGTAATCTGGCGCTGACGGTCTACCGCAATCAACACATACTGGGTTAGGCTGTTCATCCATCCGATTAAAATACTCCAGATCATAATTTGCAGCGCAATCGCCCCTTCTGGCAGGTATTCACTTCCCCCCAAGAATTTAACCAGCGAGTGACCCAAGAAGGTGGTGAACACGGCAATCGGCACGGCAATCATTACCAAAATCTTGATGCCAAGCGTGTAATTGCGAACCAATCCGCCGATATTGCCCTCGGATTTTTGGCGCGACATCAACGGGAGAAGGGCCATTGTGAAAAACGCCGGAATAATATTGAGCGCATCCAGCCACTTATAGGCAGTCGAATACGACCCAACCACCGCCACCCCATTAATCGCCTCCATCAAAATGACATCGCTCTTGAAAAAGACTGTTGCCAAGAGGTGGTTAATCATCAACGGCCACGATTCCCGAATCATCATGCGCTGCAAATCTTTTTCGCGCATGGGTTTCCAATGGCCCTTGATAAACGGCCACGCCAAGCGCATCAGAATAAATAGGGTCGCCAGATTGGTGAGGATACTTGCTCCGGCAAGCCCAATCACACCCCAACCCGCCAGCAGCGCCCCCAAACCGAGCGTCACTTTAAATAACGTAGTCACTGTCGAAATCGCGGCGGGGTATTCAGCTTTTTCAAACGCATAAAACAGCGCGGTCAAGCCGGTGCTGATACTGTTGGGAACAAGCCCGATATAGAGCAGTAAAATCGAAATGACAGCCGTATGGTCAAGCGAAGGCGAAACAGTCTCATTGCGGATCACCAAAACGGCAATCAACGCAGGCACGGCTAACCCCGCCAATCCAATTCGCAGTAGGGTGGTGTTATAGAGATAACGTCCGGCTGCGTCTTTATCCCGCGAAATATCACGGGTCAGCAGGGTGTTGAGGCCAAAATTGGTGAATATGTCGAACCACCCAAACACCACAATCGCGTAATAATAAATCCCCGCGTTATCCGGCCCCAATATACGCAGCATGATAAACGCAAACGCGAAATCAATCAGGCGGTTAAATAGATTGAGGGCAATGGGAGCAACGCTATTTTTTAATACCCGCCGTCCGGTATCGCCCTCTGAATGCTCTCCAACAAACGTCGTCCACAGCCACAACAAAGCAAGGAAAATCACTACCATGCCGCTGATAAAGCTGCTAAATGCCCCGATTTGGAAGCTGGCCGGGCTATAACGGAAGCGAATGGTCCATGCCCCCGGTTCTAGCTGGACAGCGCGTAGATTGCCATTGACCCGTTGGACATCAATTTCTTTTTCGTCGTCTTCCGTTCTCCCCAATGGACGCACAAAGGCCCGCCACCCTTCGTCATAGCTGTCGGCCAACACGAGCCATGAGTCCTGCTCAACCGTCGCATCCACCATGACCGTAATGTCTTGATAGCGGGTGATGGTCGCTGTCCCCAATGGCGCGTCGGGATTATCTAACGCGGGTAAATAGGTCGGGTGTAGGATTTGGGAGTCAATTGGCAGGGTATAGGCACGCGGCAGGGCATTCAGATTGCGATAAATCCGCACCCCCGCATTGACATAGACTTCCTCATAACCGAGTTTTTCCGGTTCTTGGATTAGCCAATCCGTGATGACGTAGCGCACATTCAGCAGATCGAGAATCGGGCTGGCAAGCGCATTGGGGTCATCGTAGACACCGCTGATCGGGAAAATCTGGTTATAGGCAAGGCCGTTTTGGGGCACGGTCTGCGCCATGAGATCAGCATATTCTTTACTAAATAAGCTGTCGTAGCCCCTAACATCTTGTAGGCCATATTGCCATCCGGCGTTTTGTGGGATTGGATCACGCCCCCATTTATAGCCATGAATGCGGAACGGCCCTTCTTCCGCCATTTTCTGTTGCAACCATGCAATCGGCTCAGGTTTATAACTCAGCCATTCTTTTTTGGCGGCAGTATTAAAACCAAAGGTTGCGGCAAACAGGTCAATCAAAATCAACAGCACCGTCATGACCTGCCAAATAGGAATTTTGCGATCCCCTCGCCGTACATAAATTGGACAGCGGCTGACCCGGAATACAACTCCTGCACCAATGACCATCAGGCCAAATATCAGCACATTGCGAAATTCATAGCTGTAAAAGGCTTTGGCGTTCGGGAAAACCTCATTGGCTTTCGATAGGCTATCAAAAATCTGTTCGATCAACCCATCGGCTTGATTGTAGAAAATTCGACTGCCCATCAACCCGACCAAGATAGCGATACCTCCCCAAATCAATCCCCATCCGCCGCGTTTTGCCATACGATAAAGGGGCTGTCGCGCTGCCTCGGTTTGATAATACTGTTCGCCATGTTCCGCCTCCCCGCGTGATTTTTGCAGTGCCTCCGCCCCAAACGCCGCCAGCACCGCCACACACACCGTAAACGGCCAAATCCATCGGAACGGGGTATGCAGTTGGTCAACCCCCGGCAGGCCATAATAGAGGACGGCATAGGTTGGCAGACCAAACATAAAGGTCAGCGAAATAAGCGCCAACAAGCCAAATATCCCGCGATAAGGGGGACTTTCCTCCCCTTCGTCACGTTGGAGAGCGGGTTGGGGGGTGGGGTTCTTCTTTATCCCCGCGTACACCCCAAACAACGCCAGCAGCAGGGGCAAAATCCCCAAGTACACCCCACCCTCAACGTAATTCTTGATACCAAAATCGGTATTGGTGACACGGGTGCTTTGGGTCGGATCAGTAGGGTTAGCCGGATCGGGCCGCTGCCAATCCTGCGAGACCGTTTCCCATTTAAATACACCCCAATAGCTGTGATGGGCCGGATTGCCATAAACATTCGGCATCAAAAATTTGGCGATATGGCGATTCGGTAGGGCATACCCCAATACCTCATCCAATGAATCTTGGCGATCTGTGCGAAAACTGTTATTCGCCGCCTCCACCCCCGGAATAAACTGCACCGCCCCGATGCCGAACCCAAGCGCGACCATGCCTACCAACGCCAATGATGGGGCAATCAATTTTTTCCAATTGGCTCTATCAGGCCACCACATCGAGATGAGACGACAGGCCGCATAAAACGCCATCACCAGCAGGGTGTAATAAACAATTTCGATATGCCCCGCTAAGTGCGCCATGCCCAAGCCCACCGCGCCAATCAGTACCCATGTCAGGCGGTTCGGTCTGCCACCCATACCGGGCAAGGGCTTTCGCACCAACACATATTCGATCATCAAGAGTTCAAGGGGCAACCACGCCGCGCTTGCTTGAATCATGGGGTGGACGGTGGAAACGATGAAAAAGCTACTGAGTTGAAGGGTCAGGGCCGCGATAATCCCCGCAATCCGACTCAGGCCAATCCCCCGCACATACAGATACATCAGCAGGCCTGCCAGCCATAACTGACTCACCACAAACCACCCATAGGCCGCATCAAGGGGCAGCACATAATAAATCACGCTGAAGGGGTACAACATGCTGTGTTGACCATTGGCTAAAAACGTCGTCCCAGCAAATTGATTCGGCTGCCACAGCGGAATTTCGCCCTCGCTTAGATTTTCGCGGATGAACGTTTTCCACTGATAATTTTGCAGCACAAGGTCAGACAACAGCGCATTATGGGGGGTTTCCGGTGCACCTGCCTGTTCGCGTTCGGTGGCATACGGTTCAGCTTGATACAGATTATCAGCAGGGATGAGAGTCCGCCCACCGAACGTAACGGGGGCAAAAAACAAGAGCGGTACGATAAACAACCCCGCAATGATAGCGAGATCGGGCAATAAGCGACGTAATAAACGGGGCATTCTCAGCGACTTTCGTAAATCCGATGGATAAACAGCAGGCAATTGTAGCGACGAATAAAGCACCTACATAATACGGTTACTAGATGTTTGAATCACGGCTAGATTGCGTTCACAACCTTACCCGACCTTCCAGCGGAGGTCAATCGTGAAGCAAGCGTTGAAACCCTGCCCCCCACGCACAAGGGTATACTCAGCAAAACTTATAAAAAGGAGCGGGATTCATGCCAAAACATCTGCGGTTTACGAGTCTTGTATGCGCCATTTTAATCCTAGTGCTGGCCTTCTTTCCTCCCAAACCCTCCCAAGCCCAAGCCGATTCTGGCCCATTCCGCGTATATCTGACATTTGAGGACGGCCCGACTGCTGCTTATACACCGCAAATTTTGGACATCCTCGCCGAATACAATGCCAAAGCGACCTTTTTTGTCATCGGCTTCCAAATTGAGGGGAATGAGGCCATCTTGCAGCGCATCGTCCGCGAGGGCCATACCATTGGGAACCATTTATGGCAAGAACCGGGCGTCTATGCAGGTGCCCCCGATGCAGATGTACAAGCCTCCTATGACCGGACTGAAGCCGCCATTCGGGAGGCGCTTGGCCCAGAACTCGCACATTACGACGCTCAAACCAAACTTTTCCGGCAACCCGGCGGGGGTGTCAAACCATTTCCTGCCCGCGACGGCGAACAAATCATCAGTTATAACTGGCATGTATCGGGTAATGACTGCGGCTTTGGGGATAATGGCAAATCCGCTGCCGAGATTGACGAACAAGTCATCAACAACCTAGTTGGGGATTCATCGTCTGACCGGGCCTATTTCAGTGTGTTTTCATATGGGGATGGCGTGGTGATCGGCCTGCATGACGTCAATCGGGTAACGGAGCGTGTCCTACCGACCTTTTTGGAATATTTGCAAGGTGTCGGCGCGAGTTTTGAAGCCCTCCCGCGTCCCTTTGATACCCCTAACACGATGCCGATTCGTTTAGGTGTGCCGCCAGTCATGGGTCAAGGCATTCCCGGCGCAACACTTCCCGGCCTGACACTGGATTATGTACGCCTGCGTGCCACTCCATCTACCAATGCTGAAATTTTGGTGGCCGATGTGCCAATTGACACGTCCATCACCATAATAGGGCGTGCGGAGGGTTGGTATCAAGTAGAATGGAATGGGCAAATTGGCTGGATGTCAGCGAAGTACGTCGCAGTGATTGGCCCGATTCCCAATCTGCCTCTCATTGAATAACCTAGCTCACATCGGGTAATTCGGTGGCCCGATCAGTGGGTTTCAATTTGCGGTGACGGCTTAACACTTGGAACACCCGCGCTGCCGCCTCATAACTGATGAGGAAACTCATTTTCGATTCGCCAATGGTACGGTCAGGGAAATAGATCGGGATTTCCTTGACCTTATATCCCAAACGTAAGGCCACATAGGTCATTTCGGTTTGGAAGATATAGCCGTTAGATTGAATACGATCCAGTCCGACCCCAATCAAGGTTTCGCGCCGCCACAGCTTGTAACCACCTGTCATATCCCGAATCGGCACCCGCAGAATCAATTGGATGTAGACGCTGTTGGCAAACCAACTGAGCAGTTTGCGCCACCATGCCCATGCAATATCCACACTGCCGCCTTTGGCAAAACGTGAGCCTAGCACCATATCATGGGTTTTCAACTGCTCGACCATTTGGGGGATATAACGCGGCTGGTGAGAAAAATCGCTATCCATTTGTAAGATGGCTTCAGCACCATCGGCAATTGCTTTGGAAAATCCGGCACGATAGGCTTTCCCTAAGCCTTCTTTACCCTGCCGATGCAAAACGCTCATCCGACCCGGAAATTCCGCCGCCAAATCATCGGCAATCTCGCCCGTGCCATCCGGCGAATTATCATCTACCACCAAAACCGAGAGGGTAGTATCGGGAATCTCAAGTTCAAACAACGCAGTAACAATGCGGGGCAGATTTTCTGCCTCATTATACGTGGGCAATACAACGGTTAGTTTCATGGAATGGGCCTCGAAAAGTGGGGGTTACATCTGAAATCCGTCGCGGTAACGAATTACCTTGCGACTGTAATTTTCGGTATAGGTCTTGAGCTTTTCTTCTAGCTGTTTATACCGCTCGCTATCGAGAGCCTCGTGAATGATTTCTTTGGATTCCGCTACAAATTCGACCAATCGAACGGGATAATTGCCCCACAGCGTATGATGCACGTCGGTCATATAAATGTGCATAAGTCGCAAGGCCGGAACAAAATCCGTCGTTACAAAGCGATAATAAACCTCCTGTGATTCCGGTTTAATATCGTAGGACATCAACAGTTTATATTTGGGGACAATTCTAATCATGCGACCTATTCCAAGCGCGTCATAATGGATGAGCAGGGATACCTGCCCTAACCCAGAAATGATACACTGAGATGTAGCTTAATGCCAGATGCCGGGTATCACACTTTGGCAGTGCGGGCATTTACCGTCCGTCGCAGATAGGCGGTTCTCCATAATCCGGTAGCCCATGCGCCGAATGAGCGTGGTTTGACAGGTGGGGCAGCGTGTATCTTCCCATTGCCCAACCCGCCCCGGAATATTCCCTGCATAGATATAGCGTAATCCGGCTTCTGCCCCAATTTCACAGGCGCGAATCAGTTTGGCGGTTGTGGTGGGTGGGGGTTCCATCATTTTGTAATCCGGATGGAAAGCCGTGACGTGCCAAGGAATATCTGGCGATATGCTTGCAATATAATGAGCCGCATCGCGCAGTTCAGCTTCGCTATCATTAAACCCCGGCACGACCAACGTCAGCACTTCCAGCCAAATACCTGCTTTATAAACCATTTTGATGGTATCCAGCACATGTTGCAAAACCGCCCCTAATTGACGATAGGGCTTGTCACGCATGGATTTTAGGTCAATTTTATAACCCGTCAGGTGGGGTTGTAGATAATCAATGACTTCTTGGGTGGCATTACCGCTGGATACATACAAGGTATACAATCCGGCCTTCTTCGCCAGTTTGAAAATATCAACCGCCCATTCCGTCGTAATCAGCGGTTCATTATAGGTACTGGTCACTGAGCGCGCCCGGTATTGTTGTGCTAAACCTACCAATTGCTCAGGGGTAATCACCAGCGGGTCACGTCCAGCATCGTCATCCTTTAGCGTCTGGGAAATGTCCCAATTTTGGCAGTAGGAACAATGTAAATTGCAGCCAAGCATCCCAAAACTAAAGGCGTCGGAACCGGGGGCGACATGAAAAAACGGCTTCTTTTCAACCGGATCACATTGCAGTGCTCCCACATAGCCATAGGGCACACGCAGTTGTCCATCTTGATTAAACCGCACTTTGCAGATGCCATGTCGCCCATTTTTAATCAGGCAATTATGCCCACAGGCCGTACAACGTAACGATTTTTCATCTTTATCCACGATGGTGTATAGTGAACCGGGGACAGTCATTTGGTCGAGGGTGGTTTGCAAATCTGTTGTAGTCGTAATCATGGCAAAAGTCCCTTAAGTCCTTTATTGCCTACCTATGTCTATTATACACCCGACCAAAACTTAACCGAACTGTTGCGAATCCCTAACGGGCTTTGAACCAGAAGTAGAGTTGTATTTTTGCGCTGGTCATAGGATAATGAAAGTAACGTAAGGAAGCGTAAATAACGCACCAACGAAGCGGGCCGTTGCTCATGTCTACAACAACTCTCCGTGCCTACCTAGATGAACTTGACCTCCTACTTCAACGTGAAGCGCTAGAGGAAGTCATCGGGCATTGTCGCCACATTTTGCAGCATTACCCCAAAAATGTGGAAACATATCGTTTACTCGGCAAGGCTTTATTAGAAAAAGCCCGCCATGAAGAGGCCGCTCAAGTTTTTCCGCGCCTTTTAAGTGCCGACCCCAACGATTTTGTGGCCCATGTCGGCATGAGTTCTATCTACGAAAATCAACAGCAGTTGAATCAGGCTGTCTGGCATATGGAACGCGCCAATGAACAGATGCCGAACAACAACGTCATCCTGAACGAACTCAAGCGTCTCTACAAACGCCGGGATGAAGCCAGTCCTCGCAAAATCCAACTCACCCGCGCCGCACTTGCTCAACAGTATCTCAACAGTGGGATGCATGAGCAGGCCATTACGGAACTGCGGCGAAGTCTCGTTGAACAACCCAATCGCTTAGATTTGCGTGTTCGGTTGGCAACGGCATTGTGGGACGCGGGACATTTGTTAGAGGCAGGTGAACTCGCCCTAGAGGTGCTGCGTGTGCTGCCCGACTGTTTGCCATTGAATTTACTGATGGCAAAACTGTGGATCGAAACCCGCCGCCCCGACGACGCCAAACCTTTCTTAGAAAAAGTCGAAGCCCTCGCGCCGTATGAAAGCCTGCGCTTAATCTATAGCAGCGAAAATCAGGCCACCTTACCGGAAGGGGCTTTTGTGCTGTCGCGTCTCAAATGGACAGCCGATGCGGCGACCTCGGTGGCTGGCCCTGCCCCGGATTGGATCAGCCAAATCACCGATGTATTCAATACGCCCGAAAGCATTGCCCCAACACGTAGCCCCGGACGCAGTACCGCCCAAGAGATGCCCGATTGGATGAGCGAGGCGGTGAGTCCGACCCCTGCCGATGATTTACCGGATTGGTTTACCCCCGGCGCGGATTTTGGCGGCAAACCCAAGACCGCCGATTTGCCTGCCCCGGATGACTGGTTTAATGAGATGGCAAGTTCGTTGAGTCAACCCAGTCCAGCCAAAGCCAGCCTGCCCCCGACGCCTGCCCCTGCCGTTTCGGGCGAAGATGAATTACCCGATTGGTTTGCCGATGTCGCCGAAACCGCCCCAACCGTCAATGCCAGTGACCTATTTGGCGATACCACCGCCGAAGCACCCTTGCCGGATTGGATGACGGAATCGCCGAGCCAGAAACCAGAAGCGGTAGCACCAACCCCTAGTTGGTTGGATGATATACCAGATTTCACCACCACTGAATCCGCACCCCCTGCGCGTAAATCTACAGGTTTCACGGGATTGTTGGCAGAAATCCAACAGGCGGAAGACGAAGAACTACCCGGTTGGTCAAGTGAAGAGCCTCAATTCGCTGCCGACAATGAACCACCCTCCATTTTCGGCGATGTCGAAGAATTCAGTTTTGGCGAGAATCCCGATGAGGAATTAGAACAATTACGGGCCGCTGCTCGCCCACCATCCGCTGAAGAAGTGGCGGCATTGTTGGCAATGGGTGGCCGCAAACCCGAAGAGGCAGAAGACGCTCTACCCGATTGGTTGGTCGAGGAATCCCCGACACCAGCAGCAAACGAGCCTAGCCAGACATTGTGGGACGAAGAGACTCTGTTTGAGGATTTTGGCGCTGTCGAAGCCCCCACGTCCATGCCTGCCGGAACTCCAAGCTGGCTGTCCGATGCCCCGGATTTATCTGAGGGTGAGGATCAGGCCGAGTTTACAACCCTATTTGAAGATGAAACACCCGATTGGCTAACCGATGTGCCCGCGCAATCAGCCGCCTCAATATCCGGCACAGACATGCTGCCCGAAATCGCGGCACAGGAAGAACCCACTTTTTCTTTTGAAACCGATGATTGGCTGATGGGGGAGACAGAAAGCACGGAAGCGTCGGCCACCTCGCCCATTTTCCAATTAGATGAGGAATCCCCCGCTACTGGCGACGAAATTGATTGGCTGACCGATGCTGTAGCAACGGATACCCCTTCGCTGACTCTCGAAAAAGTCGAGCAAGAATCCGCTGAAGAATTTGCTTCACTGTTTGAAGATGAATTAGTCACGCCACCCCCTGCCGCCGAACAACGTTTGGGGGTCACAGGTGATCTTCCTTGGCGACAGGGTACGTCCGAAGCATCCGCCGAAACGGGTTCGATTGATGAATTCGCTGTCCTCTTCGATAGCCAACTTCCTCAACAACCCAGCATCTCCACCCCAAGTCGTTTAGGGGTCACAGGTGATCTTCCTTGGCGACAAGATACCGATAGTGATGTGTTTGCCTCACCGGGTCGAGCGTCCAGTTTAGACGAAGTGGATTGGAATGTGCTTGAGAGTGAAGCCATGTCGGAACTCCCTGTCTCGGCTGAACCACTCGAAACCGCTTCAGAACAAACACCTGTAGATGATCTTGCCGCATGGCTGAACGTTCCACCTCAGACCTCATCCATTGCCCAAGACGTTTCGGATGAAGAATTCACCGACCTATTCAGCGATGATCTCATTCCGGGAACGGCTTGGTTAGACGATGTTCAGCAGGCCGCTGTGCCCGATATGCCCGACTTCCTCGCCGTTGATGAGAATGAAGAAGTTCCCGAATGGATGCGCGGCATTGAGCCGATCCAGTCGGTTGCCCCCGAAGTAACCGACAGTGAATTAGATGCGATGTTCAGCACCCCAGTGGATGAATTTTCAGCCATTGGTGAACCAAGTACCGGGTGGCTAACAGAACTAGATAATGCCCCCGCCAATGATTGGGCGTCCTCGCTGGAAACCCCATCCGCCAAACTGGATGTCTCGGATGCCGACTTTGATAAGATGTTCGGCACTCCGGCGGACGACCTCTCAGCTATTGGTGAACCAAGCACTGGATGGCTTACCGAACTAGATAGTGCCCCCGCCGATGATTGGGCGTCCTCGCTGGAAACCCCATCTGCCAAGTTGGATGTTTCGGATGCTGACTTTGACAAGATGTTCGGCGCTCCAGTGGACGACCTCGCGGCGGTTGATAAACCCAGTACCGGGTGGCTCACGGATTTTGAATCGCCCACCGCTGGGGCAACCGTAGATTTAAGTGAAGAAATCAGCGACGATTGGCTGCTCTCCATGCCCTCAGCCCTGTCAAATACGCTGGGGACGGAAGTTTCCGATGATGACCTGAGCAGACTGTTAGGAGATGACTTTGGTGAGGTGAGGGTGCCAAGTAGCCAGAGCTTCGAAAGTGCCTTTGATGACCTTTCCGACATCAGTACCCCCAGCACGGGTTGGTTGGATGATTTGGAAGAAGGCACCGCCCAACCGGAGAGTGCCGCCGACTGGCTCTCTTCATTTGGGCAGATTGAACCGCCTGCGCCTATCCCGCAGACCCCAGAACACGAATTCGGCAGTCTCTTTGACGACCTCTCAGAAATTGAAGCACCGCGCACGGGTTGGCTGGATGACTTGGAAGAAGGCACTGCCAAACCGGAGAGCGCTTCCGATTGGCTCTCCTCATTTGGACAAGCTGAACCACCAGAAGCCATCCCACAGACCTCACAACCCGAATTTGGCAGCCTCTTTGACGATCTGTCTGAAATTGAGGCTCCCCGCACGGGTTGGCTGGATGATTTGGAAGAAGGCACAGCCGAACCCGAAAGTGCCGCCGATTGGCTCTCCTCATTTGGACAAACTGAACCACCAGAAGCCATTCCGCAAGCCGCGCAGATCCCCGATTGGCTAAGTGGCGATTTTGATGACAATGAAGCAATAGAGCCTCAAGTCACTGCCAAATCCGACATGGATACCCTATTTGGCGATCTCTCCGAAATTGGCGAACCGCATACGGGCTGGTTAGAGGATGTCGAGAGTGAGATTGCCGAACCCGAAAGCGCCGCCGATTGGCTCTCTTCCATTGGTAAATCCGAGCCGAGCGCTCCAATTCCGATGACCGAACCCGCCGCAGCACTGCCCGACTGGCTGGCCGGGGTGGAAATAGAGGAAGAACCTGAAACTCCTGTTGCAGGCTTCGATGATCTTTTCCAAGATATGTCGGTGGTTGCTGAGGAACGCACAGACTGGCTTGATCTGGATGAACAAGAGCTTGAAGAATCAACTGAAGCAGGCATGGCCGCCGAGTGGCAAGACGACCTTCTGTTGGAAGAATCAGAAGTTGAAAGTGCGGTTGCACCCGATTGGCTGAGTGATGATATTCGGCTTGACACCTCTGACATTCAAATGGCAGTGGATTTTGATGAGCGCCCGGCACGCGCCTCTGCCAGAGAATCTGAAGAGCGCAAGCCGGTAGACAATATTGATGTATTCCTTGCCTCGATCACCAGCGCGGATCAAAATCGCATCCCTGACCAAACCGAGGCCATGATTTCTGAACTCGATCAACTAACGGGTTTTAAACTGCGTGAACTGAAACCCGAAGAAGTCGAAGCGGCTACCCGTCCTTCGTCACCGGTTCCAACGACGCTGCCCGAAGAATTTCCAGATGAGGCAGATTTTGGCTTCGATAAGGCAGAAGTGACCCCAGTTGCCCCCAAACGCGATTTGCCAGATACTAATATGGAATTTGATGATGCGTTCCCAATGCAATGGGATGAGCCAGCCAAACCAAAACAAAAACGGGGTCGGCGCTTATTTGGGAAACGCCGAGAACCCACCGCTGAAGTGGAACCAGAAGCAATTCCGGTGGCTACACCCGCATCATTTGATTTTGATCACGACCCGCCTTGGTTACGCCGACAAAAAGGGGCTGCACCCTCAATAGGCTTTGATGAGTCAGCAGACTTTAATGAGTCCGATTTTGGCGAGGATGATGACACGCCGCCCGATTGGTTTAAATAAATTTTGTGTTTTTTGTATCTCGTGTTGGCCTCTCAATACACCAGCCAACCATAAGGAGGATAGTCCGTCATGGGCGACATGCCAGATTTTGAGAACATGACACTTGAAGAGCAAATGCGTTGGTTGGAGAGCCTTGCGGCACGACAGGGCGCAAATCCGCAAGAATTTATGACCACAGCGGATATGTCGGTGCCCGAAATTGACCCCAACAGCGTGGTGATTGATGAACCCGGCTATGTCCCCTCCGAAAAATTCAGCCGTCCATTATCCGCCGCCGCTGGCCCCAGTCGTCCCGTCGAAGAACCCCCGCAGGCTACCGAGCCTATCGAGGTCCCGCCTACACCACCTGTGGAGGCTCCAGCTTACGACTACAGCTATGCCGAACAACCCACCATGATGGACTATTCATTCCAAGAACCACCTCCCATCGAACCAGTGGCTTCAGCAGCCCTTGATGCCAATGATCCCCTCGGTGGCATGGATCCAATGGCGTGGTTGGAAAGTCTGGCGGCGCGTCAAGGAGCGAATCCCAACGAATTCACCACAGCGGCCAACTATGAAATTCCCGAAGTTGATCCCAACAGCGTGGTCATTGACGAACCCGGTTATGTCCCCTCCGAAAAATTTAGCCGTCCATTATCTGCCGCCGCTGGCCCAAGTCATCCAGTTGAAGAACCAGCCACCTTTGAAACATCGGCAACGCAGCCCTACGAAGTTCCTGCCGAACAAGCTGCCCCTGAGTTCAGTTTTGAAACACCAGCCGCAGCATGGGTGCCCCAAGATGGCGAAATTCCGGTGGATGTTGATCCGATGGCATGGTTGGAAAGTTTGGCGGCGCGTCAGGGTGCAGACCCCAATGAATTTATGACGGCAGCTAACTATGAAATCCCTGAAATTGACCCCAACAGTGTGGTCATTGACGAACCCGGTTATGTCCCCTATTCACCCTTTGAGACTACGTCGGGGCAATCATTTGCCAGCAGCGAATCCTATCAACCACCTGTGCCATCCATGCCCCTGCCCGAATCACTGACCGAACCCACCGAGGATACTTCGTCCTTATCGTGGCTTAACGAGTTGGCCGGTGATCAGAGCGCAGGTATACCCGACTTCCTCAGCAGCATGGCGGCGGATGACATTCCCGGCTTTGATCTTAGTTATGAAACCACGCCCCAACCTGCCTCGCACATGATTACCTCCATTGAGGGGTTGACGGATGAGCAAATCGCCGAAGCGCAGGCACACGGCACAATTACCCCCGAAGCTGAATTGGCATGGCTGATGAAGAAGGCTGAATCTTTAGCCGCCCTTACGCCTTTGAATGACGAATTTGAGGCCACTCATCCCGTCGAGAGCGACGAAATTGCCCCCGGCCAAGTCCCAGACTGGTTGGCTGCCCAAATGCCTTCTGACCTCGAAGCGGGTCCGGTGATAGAAGATACTTTCCCGGCCCTGATTGACGAGATTTTGCCGCCGCCAGCCCCAACCGATTTACCGGATTGGCTATCTGAAAGCCCGATGGTGCAGGACTTACCCGAAATCGAACTACCCGAATTTACGCTAGAAGACACAACCAGCTTTGCTCCAATGCAAGATGAGATTCTGGCGGCTTCGGATTTTATTGCGGGTTATGCCCAAAGTGGTGATGATTGGGCGGCTGCGCTCGATGAAGAATATGCCTTGCAGCATGAAAGCCTAACCCCGCCCGCTGAACCAGATTGGTACGCCGAGGCTGTCTCCAAAGTCGAAGAGATCATGCCGGAAACCGAGGTCTTACCGGAATTCGACATCAGCATGTTTGAAGTGCCTGTTGAAACCGAAATTATCGCGTCTGAACCGACTGATTTACCGGACTGGTTGCAAGAAATGAGCAGCCAAGTCGTTCCCACTGACAGTGATTTACCGGAATGGTTGATTAGCTCACAGGTAGTTGAACCCGAAGCGATTTCCGAAGTCGCCACCCCGGATTGGTTAAGCGAACCCGTCATGGATCCGTTGAGTTTTGTGGCGGAAAATGCCCCATCTGAAGCCACCACTGCACAGCCCGAACTCGCGTACCTTGCTCAGACGCCATCCGAAACTTCGGCTGAGGTTGAAGAACATCTCCCGGTTGCCCAAGAGGGGGGTCTGCCCTCATGGTATCAAGCGCCTGTGGTGGAGACACCCCCTGCGCCGGTCTATGTCGCACCCGCCCAGCCCGTCTATCATCAGCCGCCTGTGGTGATGACACCGACCCCCATGCCCAGCGTGCCGCCAATGGCACCGCCACCATCACCCACGCCAGTAGTCGCCCCGGCTGCCAGTTCGCGCCAAGTCGCCCAACCTGTGCCACCGCCGTCATCTCCGGCTCTCGTTCCGGCTGGTTTTGCACAATATCAAGCCTCGCTAGAACAAAATCCGAGCGATCACCATACACGTCTGAATTTGGCCCGTGAATTGGAGAAAGTGGGCAATCTGGGAGCCAGCCTTGACCATTACGAGACGCTGGTCGAATCCTCGGCGGCGCTCGAGGTGGTTTCCGACGATCTGTCCCGACTCGCCACCCGCCAACCCCAAAATCCAAAGGTGCGCCGTCTGTTGGGCGATACCTATATGCGACAGGGCCGTTTACAGGAAGCGCTCGACACCTATCGTGGTGCTCTGAATCAACTCTAATTCGCCAGCGCGGTTTTCTGCAATCACAGCGGGTTATTTATAGCCCGCTTTTTGTTTTCTAGCATATTTTCAGGGTTTTGAAGGGTTTCAAAGTGTCGCACTGTCCGACGACCCCGAAACATGCTATGCTTATAGATAAGTTTCAAAATTGCCCGTTTTGAGTAGGCAATGTTTTTACCAACAGGGAGATTCAAACGTTGGAACGTACACTGATTATCGTCAAGCCCGATGCCGTACAGCGTGGTCTGACCGGGGAAATTATCCGCCGTTTTGAGGCACGCGGTCTGCGTATTGCCGGGATGAAATTTATTCAAATCAGCCGTGAATTAGCCGAAAAGCATTATGCGGAACATGTCGGCAAGAAATTTTATGAAAGCCTCGTCAGCTACATTATCAGTGGCCCGGTGGTCGTGATTGCGCTGGAAGGCAAAAACGCCATCGAAGCGGCACGTGGCACGATTGGCAAAACCAACCCCGTCGAAGCCGCCCCCGGCACCATTCGTGGCGATCTAGGTATGGAAATTGGCCGCAATTTGGTGCATGGCTCCGATGGTCAAGCCGCCGCTGCCCGCGAAGTGGCGTTATTCTTTAGCAATGCCGAATTGGTCAACTGGACACGCGACACCGAACGCTGGATTTTTGAATAATTTTTCGGGGGAGGGGCGTAAAAGGTCCCTCCCTACCGACTTAAAATTTGAATAATGTGAATCTTTGTGGATAAGTTTTTATGACAAAACAAATGGAACGGATATTAATCGTAGATGACGACGTTGAAGTACGTGACCTCCTAAAAGACCAGATTTTTCGCCCCACCCAATACGAGGTATTAGAGGCGCGTGACGGGGTGGAAGGCGTGGCGATGGTCGAAAAGCGCAAACCCGACCTGATCTATATAGATTTGGTCATGCCCGGTCTGACCGGGAAAGATATGTTGGTGGCGATCAAATCCCGCCAATATACCGGGCCGATTATCGTGGGGGTCAAGCGTGGTAGTGAAAAAGATGCGATAGAAGCGTTCCGTTTTGGCGCAACCGACTATATCACCAAGCCCATCCGCGAAGCCGAGATGATGTCGGTGGTGCAGCGTGCCCTTGCCGATGTACGCCTGCGTAAAGAGCGCGACGGCCTCACCGAGAAATTACGCCAAAGCAACATCGAATTGGAAGCCCGTATCAAAGAATTAACCACCCTCGCCACGTTGGGCCAAACCCTCACGGCCATGCGCGGCCTTGATGGGATGTTTGATGCAGTGCTGGCAGGTGCATTAGCCGTCAGTGGGGCGGATTACGCGACCCTCCTGCTGCAAGAACCCAATTCGACTGATTTGATTCTACGTGCTGGCAAAAATTTGACGCTGGTCATGCAGGAAAAATTGGGTGAACCCATGCGCGATGAATTGGCGAAATTGGTGATGACTAGCCAGCAACCGCTTGTGGTCGAAGGCGATGGATTGAAGCGCTTTAAGCTCTCCCGCGATATTTTGGCGACGGTCTATGCCCCGATGGTGGTCAATGGTAAAGCAATTGGTGTGTTAACAGTGGGTAATCATCGCCGCAAAAAGGGCTTTGAAGACCGCCTCGGTGAAGTCATTAACACATTGGCCGATTACGCCGCGATTGCCATTGTCAACGCCCGCCTGTTTAACGCATTGGAGCAGCGTGCCAAAAGCCTCGAAGCCGCCTATAACACCCTAAAACTCCGCGATCAGAAGATTTCGAGTGGGGTATTTGTCCCCTTAGGTCAAATGCAGGAAACACTTGCCAGCCTTGCCAATATCCCTAAACTATCGCCCCAGCTTTCGACTCAACTGTTGGACTTGACACAAAAAGCCGAGCAGATGCGTGCGTTGATCGGGCAGTTAACCTCTACCGACTCCACACCCTTATGAGAGCGGCTATTGGAAGGAACGGCTTGTTTTAAATGGTGAGTACAATTAACGCACTAGATATCCTTCTTCAAAGTGTGAATACTCCCGTGATCGCTATTGACCATCACGAGCATATTTTGTTCTGCAATCAAGCCGCCTCCCATCTATTTGGACTAGGCAATGCTCCCACCGCTGGTCAAGCCCTCCGCCGCGTTATCAAAAACCCCGATATTTTGGCCCTGTTAACCGAGGGGGAAGGTCAGCACACCCGCCGCGAAGTCAATTTCACCGAGCGCAATCAAGTCTACAGCGCCGAACGGGTGGAATTACCCGGTGTGGGGTCGTTGGTCATGATGCAAGACATCACCAACCTCAAAGAACTCAGCCGTCTGCGGAATGAATTTGTGGGGGCCGTCACCCGCGATGTGCGTTCGCCCTTGACCGCCATCATCGGTTACATCGAATTGTTGGAGCGTATGGGGCCGCTGAATGACCAACAGCGTAATTTCATCGGACGTATCATTTTCAGCGTGCATTCCATCACCGCCCTCCTCAATAATTTGCAGGAACTCGAAAAAGTTGGCGCGGTTTTGGAGACAGATCGCAAAACCGTCCAGATGCAGATGATGGTTCAATATGCGTTGGAAGGACTGCATCAGCAAATCAACGAGAAATATCAGCAGGTCGAATTTTACGCACCCGAAAAATTACCCTTTGTCCTCGGCAACCCCATCCAACTACGCCAACTCGTCCATCAGCTACTCGATAACGCCATTAAATACACCCCGGCGGGTGGACGTATCACAGTCGAACTCACCCCCCAAAGCGACTTTGTATTATTGATTGTGGCGGATACGGGTATCGGTGTGCTGCCCGAAGATCAACCCTATATTTTCAGCAAGTTCTACCGCGCCAGCAATGTCGTTGGCGATACTGTAGGCACAGGCTTGGGGCTTTCGATTGTCCAAAGCATTGTCGAGCAGCACGGCGGACGCATTTGGGTAGAGAGCCAAGTCAATCAGGGCACAACCTTCACCGTCATGCTGCCCTGTTATGGCGAAGGCCATTGACATGCGATTTTTGCGTCCCCGTCGTCAACCACCCCCAAAATCGTGGTCAGTGGTCGCGGATTGCACCAGTTCCTTTGAGGCTGAAGTAATCGCGGGTCTCTTACGGACAGCCGAAATCCCGGTATTTATCCAGCAAGACGGTGCGGCGCGTGCGATGGGCATTACCATCGGTATCGGCGCGATTCATGTTCTTGTCCCCACGCCTTACGAAGCCGAAGCAATGACCCTTTTAGCCGAAGATGAAAACCCACCGCTGATTGACGAACCTGCCATTCAATTTCCTGATGATTATAATAATGACTATGAGGACGACACCCCTGATGAGCCGCCTGTCTGAGCAATCTGACTATTTTGACCAAGCATTTCGCAAAGAGGCTTTTGCCAACGAAACCATCCAGCGCATCACCTTTCAAGACTGCACCTTTACGGCCTGCTCATTTACCGAGGCCCATTTCCAAAACTGCAAATTTATTGACTGCCGTTTTGTAGACTGCGATTTAAGTTTAGTCACGGTCAAGGGGAGCGCCTTCACCAAAGCCCAATTTGAAGGCTGCAAAATGATTGGCATTGTATGGATTGACGCTGTGTGGGAGGCCATGAGTTCGGTCAGTTTTGTGGAATGCAACCTTAGTTATTCCAATTTCCGCGCCATCAAATTGCATCGGGTCGTCATGCGAAAATGCCTTGCTCATGAAGTGGATTTTGCCGACACGATTTTGACCGAGGCCAATTGTACCGACACCGACTTTACAGACAGCCGTTTTTTGCACACCGACCTAACCAAAGCCGATTTTACGGGCGCGTCCAATTACAGGATTGATGCCACCGCCAATACTCTCAAAAAGACCAAATTTTCCCTCCCCGAAGCGATTTCTCTGTTACGCAGTCTGGATATTGTGTTACAAGAATGAGCGATTTTGATATACCCTAACTTCTTTTTAGCCTAAATTCAGCACGGCGGCTTTAGCCCCGTGTGCGAATAAATCAGAACTCGCCCTTGTCCTCCTTCTCCGGCACAGCCATCGGCTTAACCCGCAGATTACCCAATTCCTCGCGCACCAACACCTGACCGGGATGCCCACCCTTTAATTTGCGGACATGCCGACGCTCCGCCGTGATGATGTCCACTTTTTCTTCGGTGCGGAGTTTGCTGTAATAGGCGGCAAATCGGGCGGCCTGCTCCAAAACCGCCTGTGGCACTTTCCGTCCATTCGTTTTGATGACCACATGCGACCCCGGAACGCCGCGTGCGTGCATCCAAATATCCACATCTTCACCTTTTTTGAAGGTCACATCTTCATTTTGCCTTGCATTCCGCCCAATCCAGATGACAAAACCATCGGGTGTGACATAGCGCAGTGGGCCAGATTGCCCCCCTTTGGGATGCTGGACTTTTTTGCCCTGCCAGAATCCCTTTTTCATCAGGGTTTCTTGCACTTCACCAATATCCTGCCAGTTTTCTGCTAAATCAAGGTCAGTCGCCAACTGGTCAAGAAATTCGATCTCGTGTTCCACCTGTGCGATATACTCTGGCACTTGCTGGCGTCCACGCTTGGCCTTTTCATATTTCTCAAAATAGGCTTTAGCATTATCCAGCGGCGACAATTCGGGGTTGAGTTTGATTTTCAGTGGGGGGGCATCCACCTCATATTCGGCCTCGAACAGGGTCTGCCCGCGCTGAATATTGTATTGATAGGCCAGCAACAACTCGCCTGCCATCCGCAAATGTTCAACATCGGCCCGTTCCACTAGCGACTTTTTCAGCGACCCCAGCTTGCGTTCCAGCTTCTTTTGCGCGTTCTGGATTTGCAACCGGATAGGTTCGCGTGCCGCCTCATACACCGCCCCGCCTTCCAACCGCCCATAATATGAACTAAGGGCTTCACTGATGGTCGGCATGGCTTCCCATTCGCCCAGATGCGTTAGGGAATAGGCCGCCACACCCAAAACTTGACCGCCTTCACCCACCGCCACTCCCGGTTGCCATTCATTCCGCAGCAGCGAGCGCAAAAACGACCCCAACGCCGCGTCCAGTCCATATGGATTGACTTCCGATGCAAGCACATCCACCCGACCATAGGCGCGAAAAATCGCTTCTTTGGCAAGGAACGGGCTAAACCCATAGACATTTTTGACCAGCACCGACCATGCTTTTTGATCGGGTTCACGCATCAGCAAGCTATTTAGGACTTTGGGGTTGAGATCAGCCGGATGGGTCTTGCCTTCCATCGGCGGGGGTGGCACATAGGGATGTTTGGGCAAACTGACCCGATAGCGATTTTCATCCGCCCCGACGCGCCGCACACAATCCGCGATGATGTCATTTTCAACTAAGAGCAGATTCGCCCGCCGCTCAATCATTTCCAAAATCAATTGGACTTCGCCTGTCTCATCCAGAAAATCAAAAATCAGCACCCGTTCCCATGCGGGTTGGCGTACCGCAATCAGTTTCATGCCTTCCAAGCGATTACGAATGAGTAACCCCATTGTAGACGGCGACATCACTCCGCGCCGCAGTTTTTCAGGCGTAATCAACGCGCGCGGGGCGGTGGTTTCGGCACACAACAGCAAATAGCGCCGTTCGCGGTTGATGTAAATTTCCAACCCAAACGTATCATGGTCAAGCTGCACAGTATCTTGAACCCGCCCGCCCACCAGCAGTTCATTAAATTCATCGGCGAGTGCGGCAGTAGTGAATGTATCAATCGTCATCAACAACCCTGCTTCATAACAAGTAACAAATGGACAAAATCGGATAATTCAGATAATTGGTGTTTTCTTTTACGTGATGCTACAATGCCCGACAATTGTATAATTTAATTTTAATGTCTGTCCGAAGAATGATGTATATTGCGCGTATCGCTATTGGGTCAACTAATCCGGTTAAGTGTAACGCAAGCCAGCGTGTCCTGTCAGCCCTCTATCCACAGGCTGAGTTTATACCAATTTCGGTGGAATCCAATGTGCGGGTCATGCCGATTGGCGATGAAGAAACTCGCCGGGGAGCATTCAATCGGGCCACCGCCGCAATGCACGCGACCCAAGCCGAAATGGGTATTGGATTAGAGGGGGGCGTTCAAGAAACCGAGTTTGGCATGATGACCTGCGCGTGGTGCGCCATTGTTGACCATCAAGGACGGATCGGCATTGGCGGAAGTTCGTGTATCCGTCTACCCGACAGCGTTGCCGAACTCATCCGAGAAGGCGTTGAGCTTGGTACGGCAATGGATCAATTGACAGGCCAACACAACACCAAACAGGCCGAAGGTGCGATTGGCATTTTGACCAACGGCCTAAGCTCTCGCCAAGAAGCATATGAGGCACTTATCAGGATGGCCCTTGCGCCATTTCTGCAACCTGCATGGTACAGTTAAACGCACTTCAAAAGAAAGGAGCCAAGCGCCCGATGCAGCCTTTTTATTTAATCCAACCCCATCGGACGCCAAAATTCTTGATGAACCGAAAATACCTGCTACCCTTAGCCCTTCTTTTGTTTACATTTATACTGGCGGCCTGTGGGGGTGGCGAAGATTTTTCCGCACCCAACCAGCCTAATCTCAGCTTACAAGCAGGCGAACAGAGTGATGCAGGTTTGCGCACCGTTGCCTGCTGGCCCAAAGGCGAAAACAACGTTAGCTGTGAATTTATCAATAGCGCCGACAGCCCATCAACGGCCTTAGCAGTACAAGGTGGGCAAGCGGTGACAGTGGCGATTGCTAATCCTGAAGACGTGGCCCTGCCCAATCAGGTGGTGATTACGTCGCGTGAGACGGATGCCGCCGGAAACCCGCTGTTTACCATGCAGATTGATCCAGCCCAAAGCACCGAATTTGTACTAGCCCTGCCCAGTGGACGCTATCTGCTAGATGTCACTGCCTATTATGCCGATATTGAAGGCTCAAGCGCGACGGTCAGCAATGTGTTTGCGGTAGATGTGGGTCAGGCAGTGGCTGGGAATGTCACCCCCGAACCAACAGAAGCCGTGACACCCGCCGCAACGCCTGAAATCACCGCCGAAGCGACCGAAGTGGCAACTGAGGCAGCGACACCCGAAGTCACAGTTGAAACCACGCCAGAAGCCACTGCCGAAAGTACCGAAATCGCTACAGTGGAAGCAACTCCAGAGGCAACCGAGGATACCGGGACAAGTGGCGGTGACGAGACCGAAACGCCTGTGGCAACGGAAGAAACGATTGAGCCGACTGCCGAACCAACCGAAACGGCTGAACCTACTGAGGTCGCCACCGAACCTGCCATCACCGAAGAAGCCGCTACCGCCACCCCAGAAGCTACTGAATCGGCCACACCTGTCACCCCGGTTGCCACGACACCCGCCGCCACTGAAGAAGCGATCACACCCACTGAAGCAACCACCGAGATCGCTACTGAAGTCCCTACGGCTATAACGACAGAGGAAGTGACGGAAGTCGTCGCCCCGCCGACCCATACGGCGACACCATCCCCATCACCGACAACTGCCGTTCCTCCAACTGCCACCTCAACACCAACGGCTACCCCAACGCTGGGTATCAGCCCGACCAATACCCCAGTGGTAGATGCCCCACCCGCTGCGGCATTAAAAGTATCGGGGCGCAACTATCAGCCCGTCGGGTACGATTATTGTCGCCGCAACGCCTCCAATGAATTGGTGTGCGTCAAACAACCCTTCAGCGCTACCGGGTCAACCGCTACTTCGATTCGGGCCGCCCGTAATGCCGCTGCCAATATTCGGATCGAGGGTTCCCGCCCGACCAGTATTGAGATCAATTACCTGAGCCGCGACACCCTCCAACCACTCGCCTCTGAGACGCGCGTAGGCGATAACGTGGTACTGTTTAATCTGGGGGTAGCCGCTGGTTCCTATATCCTCTCTGTGGAAATTGTGTGGCCGGATATGACCGTCACCTACTATTTCCAACTACAAGTCGTGCAATAAGCTGTTCATGAGGCAGAGTGATTCTGCCTCTGGTTTTATTGAGGAGGGCCATGACGAATGCACTACGGTTGACTATGCCATGCGTGGCTCCTATAATTCACAGTTTGCGGAATTTCATACTAATTCGGAGTCTGATTGAGATAAGCAACGCGCATTTGCTTTGAGTTGGGTTATAAGGAAGGTCTTATGTCTACGGAGGTACGTCGCTACGATACGGCCCCCGCTCCGCCGCCAGATGAAAGTTATTGGACGGCGTTGCTGGCTGAGGCTGATACTGCGATAGGGGGAATACCTCAAAACGGTACGAATGGTAAAGGGTATTCAGCCAAAGATGATTTTGCTTCAAAGTTTGATGAAGAGGGGAGTGGTTCCGGCGGATCCGCCGATTGGGAACAAGTTGAACAAGTATTTCGTTCGGATACGGTGGTCGAATTAGCTGCGATTGGCTACAACCGGGGGGGTATACTCGTCGAATGGGCAACCCTACGCGGTTTTGTTCCGGCCAGTCAGTTGGTCGAATTCCCTTCAGATCATGAATCCCCCAATACACGCCGTCAGGCCCTTATGAGTTATTTGGGCAAGACACTCCGCTTACGCATTATTGAATTAGATCGCGTACAAAGCCGCCTGATTCTTTCGGAACGTGCTGCACAAGCCAATGCCGGGGCACGTGACCAAGTGTTACAGAACCTAAAAACCGGGGATGTCTGTCAGGGCATCGTCACCAATTTATGCCATTTTGGAGCATTTGTTGATCTTGGTGGCCTCGAAGGGTTGATTCACATCAGTGAACTGAGTTGGGGTCGCGTGGGCCACCCTGCCGACATTTTGGAACGTGGACAAACCATCAAAGTTCATGTACTCGATGTTGTCCCCACCGAAGGTCGCATCGCCCTCAGTGTCAAACGCCTCCAACCTGACCCTTGGGAAACCGTCGAAAAACGTTACCAAGTCGGCAGTGAGGTCGAAGGGGTCATTACCCATGTAGTAGATTTTGGTGCCTTTGTCTGCATCGAAAATGGCCTCGAAGGGTTGGTGCATATTTCTGAACTAGCCGAGGGTCACTTTTTGCATCCCTTTAATGTGGTGCGTGAAGGCCAAACCGTCAAAGCCAGAATCTTGCACATTGATGGGCCGGGTCGTCGTTTGGGCTTAAGTTTACGGCGCTAGGTCTGTCAGTGAAGGGCGCAGACACCAGCGCCCTGTTTGTTGGTGGGAGCAAGATCAGTGGACAATCAAACCCTCACAGCCATTCAAGGTCTGCGAGTGGGTCATGCCCAAAATCTGGACGGGCCTACTGGTTGCACCGTGATTTTGTGTCCCCCCAACACCGTCGGCGGCATTGACCAGCGTGGTGGAGCGCCGGGTACTCGTGAAACCGACCTTTTGCGCCCTATGCACCTTGTCCAGCATGTCCACGCCATTTTATTAGCCGGGGGTAGCGCCTATGGACTCAATGCTTCTGCCGGGGTCATGCGCTATCTGGAAGAACACAGCATCGGTTTTGATGTCCGCGTAGGGGTTGTCCCCATCGTCCCCGCCGCTATTATTTTTGACCTCGATGTGGGCAATCCGGCCATCCGTCCCGATGCCGCGATGGGTTATGCCGCCTGCGCTAGTGCTACCGCTGATTCTATAGCTGAGGGGTGTGTTGGAGCAGGTACAGGTGCAAGAGTCGGCGGGATGTATGGGATAGAATTTGCTTGTAAGCCCGGCATTGGCACAGCCGCCATCGAACTTGATAATGGCATCCGTGTTGCTACTTTGATGGTGGTCAACGCTGTCGGCGATGTGGTGGACGAGCATGGGCAAATCCTCGCTGGAGTACGTCAACCGCCGGAAGGAACATCCTTCGCGGGTAGCTTGAACGCCCTACGCACCCTTGCCAATCTCGCCCCAAGCACCAACACCATCGTCGGAGCAGTAGCGACCAATGCCCAATTGACCAAAGAAGAAACCAACAAGGTCGCGCAGATGGCCCAAGATGGCGTAGCCCGCGCCGTTCATCCCGCTCATACCCTGATGGATGGCGACACCATTTTTGCCCTAGCGACGGGTAGTGCTGGCCCGGCCAACGTCAGTTTGATTGGGGCGTATGCAGCCGAAATTACCGCGCAGGCGATTCGTCGGGCGGTACAGATAGCAACTCCGCTGGCAGGTTTACCCATCGGCGCGGATTTTCAGCAGTCCTTAAAATGATTGAAGGGCGGCTTCCCGATCTGTATGCACTTCAAAAAAGGTGTGCATCCCGGTAATTTCCAGAGTGCGCATCACCGCTGACTGTGGATTCAATAATTTTACAAAAGGCTGACCACCTGCCTGCCCTGCATTCCCCACCGTTTTGAGCGTGGCCCATCCCGCTTCAGGGTCTGGCTCAACCTCATCCTTCAAAATGGCATACAAATTATGCAAAGCCACCAATCCCGCGCTACTCATAAACGTGAGTTCAGCAATATCCAGCAGAATCGCTTTGGCTCCAGCGGCATGGGCGGCACGTCCAGTAGCGATCAATTCTTCATAATTCGAGCCATCCAATGCCCCACGCAGCGCAATAATGGTTACAGGTACACGACCTGATACTTGACTTACCGTAATTTCCATAATGATTTCCCCCCTGACTACCAGCAACGAGTCTAGGGTTTTGTTCCTTTCTTTTAAAAGTCTTAAACATCCCCTGCCAAATTCTTTTTAAGTGTTAGCTCGTTTCCCCCTTCATCCGGGGCACGATAAATCATTTCATCCGTCAAAGTGCGCATCATATGAATGCCCATTCCGCCCAAACCACATTCATCTAAAGGGCGATTGATGTCAGGAGTGACATGATGGGTTGGGTCAAAGGGTGGGGCTTGATCGGCCACACAGACCGACAATTGCCCATTTTCACGATCAACCTCAATTCGAATCGGCCCGACACCACCATAACCATGCAAGATCGAATTGGTCACGGCCTCATTGACCGCTAATAAGACGTCAGAGGTCTGGTTTTCGTTCGCACCCAGCATTTTGGCACATCCTTCAACAAATGCTCGAATCTCAGCCAGTGATGTCAAATCAGCCTGCCATTGTCTGGAGCGTTTACCCGTCACCTGCAATACTCCAACTCCATCTATCTTCCTTTAGAAAATTATAGCCCAATTACCTATATAAACATCATTTGGACTCTCGCTGCGTCGGAGAGGGGAACGGGGTGAGATTGATTTCTACTCACGTGATACCAATCCCTGTTCAATTGCAATCGCTACCGCCTCGGTACGGGTTTCGACATTCAATTTGGACAGAATCGAACTGACATAAAATTTGATGGTCGAGCGGCTCAACGAAAGCTGCTCGGCAATATCGGGGTTATTCATGCCCTTGACCATCAACGCCAGCACTTCCAGTTCGCGGTCTTTCAGATTGAAATTTGGAGCGGGCGGACGTGTATGGGCGCTGATAAGGGCCTGTGCTGCTTCGGGAGCGAGGGTAGCCTTGCCCTGATGCGCGGCGCGGATGGCATTTGCCATATCGTGAATCGAGGCGTTTTTTAGCAGATATCCAATCGCCCCGGCCTGCAAGCCTTTTTGCACGCTGTCCTCATCATGAAAACTGGTCAAAATAATCACCTGCGTTGCGGGGTAGGATTGTCGAATAGCCTGTGTCGCAGCCACCCCATCCATCAGCGGCATAACCAAATCCATCAGCACGACATCCGGTTGTAATTGCCCCACCAGCATGACCGCCTCTTTACCGTTGGACGCCTCGCCAATCAAGCTGAAATCGTCAAACGCCCGCAAAAACCCGGCAATACCTTCGCGCACCACATTATGGTCATCTGCAATCAGCACCCGAATGACGGTTTTATCTGGCATAACCTACCTCTGAGTTATTCATCTAATGCTGGCGTTTCCAGTGTAACACAATCGTTGTGCCCTGCTCAGGTGCGGTGTCAACTTCAAGTTCTGCCCCAATCATCCGCGCCCGCTCCTGCATAATCCCCAATCCAAAATGACCGGGGGGCAGTTGGCTCGTATCAAACCCCACCCCATCATCCGCGATTCGCATGACCACTTCGGTTGCCGTTTGGTAAATGCCAATCGCAATTTCCGACGCATGGGCATGTTTCACGATATTGTTGAGGGCCTCCTGCGCGATGCGATAAAACACCACTTTGGCCTCCGGTGTCAATTCGACATCCCCGTCCAAACTAAATTCGACATGAGCCTTCGTTCGAGCGATGGCTGAATCCACCAGATAGGGCAAAAGGGTCGCCAAATCCGCATTCATCAGGGCATCAGGGCGCAGTTCAAACAAGAGGGTTCGCATTTCCGCCAATGCCCCCTGTGTCAATTGATAAATCCGCTCTAGGCCGGGTTTGATCTTGGCGGGATCGGAATCAGCCGTCAGCAGGAGCGTTTCCGCCATCATACTCGCCGAAAAAAGGGTCTGATTTACGGCGTCGTGTAGATCGCGGGCAATGCGCTGGCGTTCTTCAAGGGCTGCCATTTCTTGGGACTGCTGATACAACCGATAGAGTTTGAGGTGATTTTCGACACGCACCAGCACTTCTTCAATCTGGAAGGGTTTGGTAATGTAATCCACCCCACCGACACGAAACGCTTCGATTTTGTCGAGGGTTTCATCCAATGCACTGATAAAAACAACCGGAATATGATGCAGCGCGGGGTCGGCCTTTAAGCGTTGACAGACCTCATAGCCGTTCATTTCCGGCATATTGACATCCAATAAAATGAGTTCGGGGGTCGCGGTGTGGGCCACAATCAACGCCATCTGCCCGGTGGTGACAGCCCGAACTTTATGTTTGTGTTCTTTCAAAATCGCCGATAACGTCTGCAAATTCGCTGTGTTATCGTCAACAATCAAAATATCCCCAATAAATTCATCCAAGCTGTTTTTACACCTCTGGTTTGTTAGGCCACTATCAAGAAGGGCAGAACCCAGCGGTTTGCCCTCCTTGCATTTTTCTTACAGCGATTCTCCTGAGATGGCCTGTAGATTCAGCACGGTGGCTTTAGCCCCGTGTTTCAAATCGCCACCCTATCGAGAATTATTGTAATTATCGGCCCGCGACCAGTCTTTGGTCAACTTCCTGTGCATTCATGATTCGTCCGTCCCGCACCTCAACCACATGCGGCACTTGCCCCGCCAGATCGCGGTCATGTGTCACCATGACAATCGTGGTGCCGTTGGCGACCAATTCTTCAAACAGGCCAAACACCAGCCCCGCCGAGACCGTATCGAGATTCCCCGTCGGCTCGTCCCCCACCAACACCTTCGGATCATTGGCAAGTGCCCGTGCAATCGCGGCCCGCTGCTGTTGACCACCCGAAATCTGACTGGGATATTTGAGCGCGACATCCGGTAAATCCACCCGTTCAAGCAGTTCCATCGCTCGTTGACGCCGCTCACTGCCGTAGGTGTTTGTGTAATACATCGGCATCATGACGTTTTCCAGCACCGTGAGGGTGGGTAGCAGTTGGAAAAATTGGAACACTACCCCCACATTTTTGCCGCGCCATTTCGCCACCGCGTTTTCACCCAGATTGGTCAGGCGCTGGTCAGCCACATAAACCTCGCCTTTGGTGGGGCGGTCAATTCCGGTAATCATGTTAATCAGGGTGCTTTTGCCGCTGCCGGATGGCCCAACCACCGCGACGAACTCGCCTTCCCCAACTTGAAAATCTACACCCTTAAGGACTTCCAATTGGCCCGCTTTGGTCTTATAGATTTTGCGGACATCTTCCAATGAAATCAGTGGTTTCATGATGTTGTTTCCTATGCTTGCCTTATGATTGCTTCTGTCAGTCTGGAAAATTAGTGCGTGGCCTTTGCCAATTTGAGTGCCCGCATTTCTTGGGTGCGTGTATGCACAGCCTTGAGTTCGTCGGTACGGTGACGGGCAATCGCAGCGATGGATGTCTCATGAACTTGCCCGTGACTCAGTTCCAGAATCTTCGGCACATTTTTGACCAATTCGCGGTCATGCGTCACGATGATGACCGTGCTGCCGCGTTCGGCCAGTTGGCGAAACATATGGAACACATTGGCGGCGCTCATACGGTCAAGGTTGGCGGTGGGTTCGTCGCCAATAATCAAAGCTGGGTTATTCGCCAGCGCCCGTGCAATCGCTACCCGCTGTTGCTGACCACCCGAAAGCATGTCCGGGGTTTTATAGGCTTGTTCTTTAATCCCTAGCCGATCTAGTAGTTGCAGCGCAATGTCGTGACGGTCATTGGGTTTCCACATCCCGGCAAAATCCATCGGGGCAACCACATTATTGGCAACCGAGAGGGTAGGGAGCAGTTGGAAAAATTGGAATACGATGCCGACGTTCTTAGCACGCCACTTGGTCAATTTGCGTTCGCGGCTGCGCGTAATGTTGACCCCATCAACCTGAACATGCCCGCTGTTAGGTTTATCAATCCCGGTCAGCATATTGAGGAAGGTAGTTTTCCCGCTCCCCGATGGGCCAACGAGAGCAATCATTTCGCCCCGTTGAATTTCGAGGTTGATTTCATTTAAGACACTCACCGATCCGGCGGGTGTGTTATAGCTCTTGACCAAATTGTTGATACGAATGAATGCTTCACTCATGGTTCATTTAGCGTCCTAACCGCCAGTTTGGTTATGTTGTGATACTGCAAGTCTAGGGGATTCACGCCGGGCAATCATCGGGCAGGTGGTTGAAAGTTCGTCCGACTTATGGCTGACCTACGTGGATTAGCCATGTGGCTAATGGAATTTCAAATCAACTTGAAAAATCCTCCCACGAAATGGTTGACAAAATTCCGGAGGGGGTTATACTTTTTAAGTAAGTAAGGAAATCTAACTAACTAACTTAGTAAGGAGCTTTAACTTGAAGCGCAAGTCATATTTGTTCTTGACCCTCGCTGTCATCCTCGTGCTATCAGCGGTTGCCATTCCCGCCAGCGCGAAGGAAACCGCTGCGCCTGATCAACCCGCTGTGGCTGCACAGGATGCCGAAACACTCGAAATCTACATCACGGGTCTGACCGAAGACACCCAAACTTGGTTCCGTGAGACTGTCTTCCCCGCCTTTGAAGCCGATCACCCCGGCGTCAAATTGGAAATCCTGACGGGTGGTTGGGGCACGTTTGACACCGACGTCGCTGGCTGGATCACCACGGGTGACGGCCCCGAAATTGTCTACCTCGGCTCGGAATACGCCGCGACCTATGGCGACCTCTTGGCCGACATGGATGCCTATCTTTCGGATTGGGAAGACCTTGCGAACTTCCTGCCAGCCGCGTTGGAAACCGCGACCTATGACGGCCACCTGCGTGGGCTGCCCCTGCTGATGTCGCCCCGTCCAATCTTCTATCGCAGTGACCTGATGGCGAGTCCAGATGCCGCTCTACCGACCACGTTTGAAGAATCCCTTGCTTTCGTGCAGGAAAACACGGTTGTGGGTGATGCTGGTGTAGAAAAACAAGGCTTCATGGACATCGGTGGTGGTTTGTTCGATGCCCAAGAATTCATTGGCTACATTTGGAGCGCTGGTGGTGAACTGTATAACGAAGACGGCACGAGCGCCTTCGACAGCGAAGCAACCGCCGAAGCCTTGCAATTCATGTATGACCGCCGCCGTGCCGTTCTACCCACCGAAGATACCCCCGGCCTGCCGCCCATCGAAGGCACACCTCTGGCCTCCGGTGTTGTCGTCAGTGGTATCTTCCCCATGTGGAACGTGCCCCCAACCAGCGACCCCATTTGGGAAAATGTCGCCATCGGCCCATATCCAGCGGGTGCGAACGGGGAACAACTGATTCAGGTCTTCATTGACTGGCTGTCCGTTCCTGAATATGTCGAAAACAAAGAACTCGCTGGCGAATTCCTGAAATTCATCGGCAGCAAAGAATATGCCATTCAATTGAACACCGTTGCTGGTTTCACCCCCGTCCGTACCGACGCTTGGGATGACATCCGCGCCAATGACCCCGTGTGGGATCAACTGCTCGGCTTGGCAGAAGAATATGGTCGTGGTTTCTCCGACATCCGCGCCAGTGCTGAACTGCGTCCGCTGATTGTCGAACAGGTCACGCTGTTCCTGACCGATCAACAGAGTTTGGAAGATACACAGGCCGCCCTCAAGGAAGCCTATGATTCTATCCTTGAAGCCAATGGCTATCTCGACTAATTAAGGGTCACTTCGCAGGGGCGGTGTATCGGTTCTCCAGCCGCCCCCGCTGATATTTCCACCAGTATACTCCACTGCACTTATGATTGTTAAGTTTTTTGGAAAGGCCCTCACATGGCAAATCAATACCGTCTCGAAAATATCTTCTGGGCATTAGGGACGGTTGCCTTTATTGCGATTACCAGCTACCTCATTGGCCTCGTGGCAAAGTTTCTGGTCAAGTTGCGCGGATTTTCGGAGACGGAACAGCGCAAAGCCTTTTGGGGCGCACTTTTCGCAGGCCCTTGGATCAGTGGTTTTTTCATCTTTGTCGCTGGCCCAACCCTTGTCTCGCTCTACTACAGCTTCACCGATTACAAGCTCGGCAAACCGATTGAATGGATTGGCTTAGAAAATTATCGCGTGCTGCTCAAGGGTGAAGGCACCTATGGGGGACGCTTTAAGGGCGCGATGTTCAATTCCTTTTATTACGCTGCCATTGGTGTCCCGCTCCAACTGGTTACCTCATTGGGCATGGCAATGCTGCTGAATCGTGAGGTCAAAGGTATTCGGCTTTTCCGCACCATTTTTTATCTACCTGTCATATTGGCAGGCGGCCCAGCCGTGTTGTTGGCGTGGCGTTATATGTTTGCCACCAACGGCGGTTTTGTGAATGTGAGTTTACAGCGTTTTGCCGACAGCTTTTTCCTATTTGACTATATTTACCGTTCAGTGGTCTATGTCGTCGAAAGCCTCAATGGGTTCTATATCGGCATGGCGGTGCGTGATGATCCGATTGGCCCGCTAAAATACACCTTCCCAGCGATTCTCGGTTTATTGCTCATTGGCCCACTTGCTTTCGGCGAATGGGAAGAAAGCAAACGTAACCGCGCCCTCCGAATAATCGAAATCTTAGGAGCGGTGCTGGTGGGGGTACTCTTTTCTAAAGGGCTTGCTGCCAATCCGATTAACCCCGTTTGGACATATGCATTTGGTCTCGGCGGAGTAGGCATCATGCTCTTAAACGCCCGCGCCGAAAAATGGAGTGTAATCCGCACGGTTCAGATCATCGCCCTCTTGTTGATTGTTCTCAGCTTGGTGATGACACTTGAGGCTGCCGATTTTAACCCGACCAAAGGCGATGCTCCTAAATATCTAATCGCCCTAATCGTCGCGGCGCTTCCCCTAATTGTGCCCTTCTTCGGCAAATGGACGGCCTTCACCACCAAGCTGATGTTAGCCACGACTGGCATCTTCGGGGTGATTATTTTTGTCCTGCTCATCCCCGGTCAATTGGATGGCGGGCGGCTGGAATTGATATTCCGCTACCTGACCTTCCAATCCGCGATTGAACAGCCGAATAACATGGACTATCTCGAAGAGGTATTCCCATTCGAGACGATTTCAACCATGTGGTTCTATGGTTCCATTATCGCGGTGGCCGCCATCGCCGCTTTGCTGCACGAACGCTACCCCAGACAACGCAAAGTGTTTTTGTATGCCGCGTTCATCTTTTTTGCGCTGATTGCCCTCAATTCGTTCTTGGATACCCGTCGCTATTTCCAAGATTTTAGTGACATCGCGGAGGCGAACGGCAAGCCCAATTACCATTTTGCCCGCTTCCATGAATTTGCCGATGAATACCCCGAAAACAGACGTGTGCCCTTCTGGTTGACCAACGACATTTGGTCAAAGCCATCCCTAGTTCTGATTACGATGTGGAGTTCCGGGGCAGGCATGTTGATTTTCCTTGCCGCGCTCAAGGGTGTCCCACGTTCACTCTATGAAGCGGCGGAGGTAGACGGTGCAAGTGGGGTGCAAAAATTCTTCAAAATCACGCTGCCCATGATTTCCCCGGCCCTGTTCTACAACATCGTGATTGGGGTCATCGCGTCGCTGCAAACCTTTGAGATGGTCTTTATCATCCGCACCACCGAAACCGAGTCAAGTCTCATGTCGGCGGCCTTTTTCCTCTATCAGCGCACCTTCCAACAATTGGAAATTGGTCAAGGGTCAGCGGCATCATGGATTTTGGTGGTGATTATTGTCGGCTTAACAGCGATGCAGTTCCGGTTTAGCAAATGGGTCCACTACGAGGCGTAATCCTATGGCAAATGTATTGACACTCAAAACTGTAAAACTCGATCAGGTAACGCCGCGTTGGTGGCATCGTCTCGGTGGAATTCGCACGGCCATCTTTTATGCCGTCATGATAGCGATTTCGGCCTTCTCCTTGTTCCCACTCGTTTGGATGGCGGGCACATCGCTGAAAACGGCTGAGGAAGCCAATCGTTCCCAACTGAACATCATCCCCGAAGAAGCCCAATGGGACAACTACACCCATCTGATAGAAGATAGCAACTTCCAGCGTGCTTATCTCAACAGCGTCTTTGTCACCACGATGGTACTCATCGGCACAACCGTGTCGGTCTCACTGGTGGCCTTCGCCTTCAGCCGTCTGGAATGGAAAGGCCGCAATGTAGTCTTTGCGCTGATGTTGGGGACGCTCATGATTCCCGATCAGATGACGATGGTGCCTCAATATGTGCTGTTTTTTAAACTCGGCTGGCTACGCAGTTTTAACCCCATTGTCCTGCCCGGCTTTTTTGCGGGGGGCGCGGCGCTCATTTTCTTACTGCGTCAATTTATGATGACCATCCCCAAAGAAATTGATGAAGCTGCCATGATGGACGGAGCCAATCCGATACAAACTTGGTGGTATATCATCATGCCCCTGTGCCGTCCTGCCATCGCCACCATTTCGATTTTCCTGTTCGTTGGCAACTGGAACAGTCTGTTTAGGCCGATTGTCTATCTGAAACAGGCCGAATTGACTACCATGCCAATTTACGTGTCCCTATTAAACAATAATCAAGAGTCACCCATCCCATGGCAAAACATTATGGCGGCCAGCATGTTGTTTGTGCTGCCTGTCTTGGTGACATTTATCCTTTCGCAGCGGTTCTTTGTCGAAGGAATCACGCTGACAGGTTCCAAAGGGTAATCGGCTGTGAAACAACTCATGGTGAGCTTTAAAGGCTACACCGCCCCTGAAGAAATTTTGAACGCCGTCCGACGCGGGGATATCGGCACATTCTGTCTGTTTACCTATCAGAACGTCGAATCCCCCGCCCAACTGCGTGAACTCAATCTATCCCTTCGCCAAGCGGCCCAAGCTGGCGGACAGCCCTCTCCGCTGATTGGTATTGACCAAGAGGGCGGTCAATTGATTGCGATTTCCGGCGGCGCGACGGAACTCCCCGGCAATATGGCACTGGGCGCAGCCCGTTCGCCTGAACTCGCGGAAGAAGCGGGGCGTGTCTTGGGGCGAGAACTGCTGGCGATGGGGGTCAATCTCAACTTCGCCCCATCGTTGGATGTCAATATCAATCCGGATAACCCTGTCGTCGGGATTCGCTCCTTTGGCGACGATCCTGCCCTTGTTGCCGAACTCGGCATTGCTCAAATTCGTGGGATGCAGGCCGAGGGGGTGATCGCCACCGCCAAACATTTCCCCGGTCATGGCGATACCGGAGTAGATTCGCATCACGAAGCCCCCGTGATAGATCATTCGTTGAATCGGATGCACTCGATTGAACTCCTGCCCTTCCAAGCGGCCATTGAAGCAGGCGTGACAGCGGTCATGACCAGTCATATCTTGTTCACCGCCGTAGACGACCAAAAACCTGCTACGCTGTCTTCCAAAATTCTGGAAGGCCTGCTACGCGAAAAAATGGGCTTTGATGGCCTGATTATCTCCGACGCGATGGATATGTACGCCGTCGCCCATTATGGCTGGCAAGAAAGTGTACAAGCCGCCCTTGAAGCGGGTAACGACTTGGTGCTGCTCGGTCATTTGCCCAACCAACTGGAATTAAACCGTTTGTTAAAGCAGTGGCATCGTCCAGATGCTGAGGCGCGTATCTTAAAGGCACGTCAAGCCTCACCCGCCGAACTGCCCCCGCTGAGTGTGGTCGGCTGTGCGCAACATCAAGCCATCGCCCAAGAAATCGCGGATCGTTCGATTACCCTTGTCCGTGATCATGGGATGCTGCCTCTGCGCCCGTCTCCCGATGAGCAAATTACGGTTATCACCATCCGCCCCACCGATCTGACCCCGGCGGACACCTCTTCGCAGGTTGCCATGACATTAGGCGCGGCGCTCAAAAAACGTCATCCGCACGTCAATACCTTTGAAATTTCCTATCGCGCTTCGGAAAAAGAATTGGCCGAAACGTTGCAGGCCACCCGCGAAGCCGATATTTTGATTATGGGTACAATCAATGCCGAACAAGACCCCCAGCAAGGGGAATTAATTCGGGCCATCTGGGAACGGGGTCAACGGCCTATTGTCATCGCCATGCGAACCCCCTATGATCTTGCGTCCTTCCCGATGGTTGAAACCTACCTATGCGCCTATGGCATCCGTCAAGTGACCACTGAAGCCATCGCCAAAGTGCTGTTTGGTGAAATCGGCGCGACGGGCATTTTACCCTGTGCTATTCCCGGCATGATGACCTCTGGAGGCTGATTATGATTCGTGCATTGCTGCTCACCAGCCTAATTTTTGTGATACTTCTATCAGTGGGGGGGTCGTCGCGTGCCCAAGACCCCGAACCCTCATGGTGTGTGTCGGTCTGGTATCCGTCCTCCGAAGAACCAACAGGTATGGACAGCATCATGAACAACCTTGACGTAATTGACACCGTTCACCCCTTTTGGTACAACGGCCTCGCCGATGGGACAATTTTGCCCACAGCGGTTGCTGAGGACGCTGATCAGTTGGCGGCATGGCGTGAGGTAGGGCTAAAAATTATCCCCAGTATTCGAGATGGTGGTTTTTCTCAAAGCATTCACGATCCCGCCATCCGTGAAAAGCACATCAATGAAATCATCGCCCTGATTGAACGCATGGACTATGATGGCATTGATGCGGATTACGAATCCTTCCAATTGGCGACCCGTGACAACTTCTCCCTCTTTATTGAAGATTTAGCCACTGCCCTCCACGCCAAAGGCTACTTATTGACCATCGCCGTCCACGCCAAAACGGATGATGCGGGAATGTCAGAAGGGGCTGCCGCGCAGGATTGGGCACGTATCGCCGCCGCTGTAGACGTTTTCCAGATCATGACCTATGACTATCACAATAGTGCAGGCGAAGCTGGCCCCATCGGCCCACCCCAGTGGTCATATGATGTCATTGCCTATGCCGCCACCATCACCGACCTTTCCAAAGTCCGCTTAGGTCTGCATTTTTACGGCCTCAGTTGGAAACGCGGCAACCGCGCCGTATCCATTCCCTATAGCAGTGTGCAGCGTTCCATTGAAGCCTTTGATCTAGCCTTTACCCGTGACCCCGCCGACATGGAAGCGCGGCTGGATTTTAAAGCCCCCGGCCTGCCTGCCCAAACCATTTATGTCGCCGATGCCATTGGGCTAGAATATAAACTCGACCTGATTATGGAGGAATTTCCAGAACTCGGTGGTGTGGCAATTTGGGGAATTGGCGGCGAAGACCCGGCCAATTGGGGTATTATACGTGACATGCAACCTGCATCTTGTAAGCAGGCCTAAAAGAACCTTTGTATCATGACCGCCAGTAAAGCCACCCGCGAACAACTCCGCCGTCATAACCGACAGCTTATGCTGCACGCGGTCTATTCAGGCTTGGCGGATAATCGCGCAGCATTGGCCCAAGAAACAGGCCTTGCCAAACCCACCGTCTCAGATTTGATTGGTGAACTAATAGACGAGGGCCTGCTCATCGAGGTTGGACGCGGGCAGTCCACCGACAGCGGCGGCAAACGCCCCACCTTGCTCCAATTTGTACCGGATGCCCGTCAGGTGATTGGCATCTCGCTGGATGTAGACCGGGTACGCGGTGTGTTGTGCAACATGGCGGGCAAAATCATCGCCCAACATCACGCCAACCTACTCGACATCGAAGGCCACCCCGTCATTGATATTGTGCAGCACGTCATGAATGGCCTCATTGCCCAATTGGATGCCCCCTTGCTGTGTATCGGCATCGGTGTCCCCGGCATTGTCGAAAATAGCGTTGGGGTCGTGCGTTATGCCCCCCAATTCGGTTGGCAAAATCTGCCCCTCGCGGATATTTTGACCGACTGTTTCCATGTCCCCGTCTATGTTGCCAATAAAGCTGAAATGGCGGCGATGGGCCAGTTTGCTTTTGGAATGCCCAACGATTCACGCAACCCGGTGGTGGTTCTACTCAACAGCACCATCGAAATTGGCATGGTCTTGGGCGGCGCGATTTATCACAACGGCGGGGACATCAGTAGCCTACATGTTAGCCGCCATATAGGACAGCATAGCGAAACAGGCCGTTTGGAAACATTCCTCAGTTGGCCCTATCTCAAACGCCGCGCCGAACTGTTGCGCCAAGAATATCCAAACACCACCTTGCCCATTACAGGCTTGACCTTTATGCACATGCAGTATGCCGCACTACATGGTGATGTTGCGGCTCAGATACTCGTCGAAGAAATCACCGACATTTTGGCGCAGGTCTTTAGCTGGATTATCGCCATGCTGCGCCCCGATCATATCTCGCTGGCGGGCGGAATTGTGGACTTAGGCGAAACCGTGTTGAATCGCATTATGGATAAAGCCGAATCACTGGTACAGCCCGAATTAGTCCAATCGGTAAAATTCTCGCTAGCCGAATCTTATGAACTGAGCGCATTGGGAGCAGTCGCCGAAGCCCTCCAAAATGAACTGGGGCTGGTACGATGAAAAAACCAACCATCGGCATCATCACCAACAACCAATATGGGGTTTTCCAGCGTAACATTCTGGCCGGGGTACATGAAATTGCCCGCACCAACGGTTATGATGTGTTGATTGATTCGTTAGCCGAAGACCCCCTCCATCCGCGCCCTGTCTCCCTAGAATGGCAAAATTTGACTGGGGTGATTGTCATCGCCAACGCCGCCTCCGACGAACTCTTGCGCCAAATTTATGAATCCGGCAAGCCAATTTCGCTAGTCAGTCATCGCGTCCCCGGCGTCCCCATTCCGGGCGTCACCTCCAACAACAATCAGGGTATTGCAGAACTCGTCAGGCATCTGGTCAAAGCCTGCCATCGGCGCAAGTTTGTCTATATCCGGGGCGAAATAAATCAAGATGACGGCATCCAGCGCGAAACCGTGTTCCGTCATGAACTGATGCGTTATAACCTAGTCGCGGAAGAAATGTATTTTGTGCGTGGAGATTTTGACCCAGAAGTGGCCGCTGCCTCCATTCGAGAACTACTTGAACACCAAGTCCATTTTGATGTTATCCTTGCGGCTGATTACCAAATGGCGATTGTGGCTGTCGAATTATTACAAACCGCTGGTATTAAAGTGCCGGATGATGTCTCGGTTGCAGGCTTTGGCGACGCCCCGGCTGCACAGGCCGCTGGTTTAACAACCGTTTCTGCCGATATTATTGAGTTGGGTCGCCGCGCCGCCCGTCAATTGATCGGTCAAATCAATGGCCTAACCATTCAAGGCGTCACCACCCTCAGCGTACAACTGATGATTCGAGAGACCACCGCCCCATAGAATTGAGAGTTGAGCATGTATATTGAACAAGAAATTGCCGAACAGCCTGCCGTAATTCAAGGCCTATTAGATGAAGAAAGTGGCACTGCCCGCCGTATCGCCCAAGCCATTCGAGATTTTGACCCCGCCTTTGTGTGGATTGCGGCACGTGGCACATCCGACAATGCAGGCCGTTACGCGCAATATTTAATGGGCATTCAGGCAGGTCTACCCGTCGGTTTGGCAACCCCCTCTGTCCATACGTTATATGACACGACTCCCCGCTTGAATAGAGCACTGGTGATCGGCATTTCCCAATCGGGCCAGTCAGTAGATGTCAACCAAGTCGTTCAAGATGCGCGGGAGCAGGGTGCATTGACCGTCACCATCACCAATAATCCCGATTCTTTAATGGCCGATACGGGTGAATATCATTTACCCCTCCACAGTGGGCCAGAATTGAGTATCGCAGCGACCAAGACCTATACCGCCGAATTAACCGCTGTGGCAATGCTAACGGCGGCCCTTGTGGACAAAACTGAATTAAATGAGGCATTGGCTGAACTCCCCATCAAAGCCGCCGAAACCCTCCGCCTCTCCGAAAATGTGTGGTCGTGGGCCGAACGCTATCGTTATGCCGAACGTTGTGCGGTGATTGGACGGGGTTATAACTATAGCACCGCCTTTGAAATCAGCCTGAAGCTAAAGGAACTCTGTTATCTGACCTGTCAAGAATATAGTGAGGCGGATTTCCGGCATGGCCCGATTGCGGTGGTCGGCAGCGGCTTCCCGGTCATTAGTGTCGCCCCCGCAGGCAAAACGTTAGCATTGATGGTAGATTTATTGGAGAAATTGCAGGAGCGCCAAGCCGAAAATCTGGTTATTTCCAATGAGCCATCAGCCGGGTCGTTTGCTCAAAATTTTATGCCCATCCCACCCATTGCCGAGTGGTTAAGCCCCATTTGTGCCGTCATGCCCGGTCAAATTTTGGCGATGAGTTTGGCAAAGGTCAAAGGTTATCCGGTGGATCAACCGCGTGGCCTCACCAAAGTCACCATTACAACCTAAATAAATTTTCGCAGGATTTTGGTCGCAAACGACGACGCCAATCCATAGGCAACATGAGCACCAAAGCTGTGTATATGCAATTTGGGCGGATAGGCAGTTGGCCCATCTGCAAGCCCCAGCAGCGGCATCGCCAACTCATCGCCCAGCAAAAATAGACCGCTTCCAAGCATCAAGCCATTTTTTGCGTCGGGTTTGTTTCGTCGTCTCTGCAAGCTACCACTAATCCCGCTCATCCCTAAGCTGATGACCCAATGCACAAGGTAGCTAAGGAAGGTGCGGGTCTCTTGGGATTGCGGCGCACGCCCCATCAAGGCTCGATAAACAATTCGCCCAATCGCGCCAGTCGAAGACTCCCCTCGTTCGTGTTGCTTACCCACGATGGAAATTGAATCGAGCGGCTGTTCGCCAGCATAATTGGTCTTGTTTTGCCGGGGGTCTCTACCCGTAATTGCGGTTACTGTTTTCCAATAGGCCGCCATCGCCGCAACACCCGCTGCTCCACCAACCGTCGCCGTCAGCAGGCTTCGGAAGTAATCCAAATCTTGTTTGTTTCTTCGCCAGATACTCTGTTTTGCCATCGCCACGCTTCCAATTCCTAAGCCTTGAATCCCACTTATAACAAATCCTCGCAGAAACAGCATCCCCCATGTGTCTCACCTCAGATTAGGTGAGATGGAGCATGGGTTCGGAGGCAATCCGCGATTTAATGGTCAAAACTCGGCATGAGAGACAGCCATTGCCCAATTTCCAATTGCCCACTCACCATAAATGGCCGCAATTCCTGACATTGTTGGGCATTTTTTGTCTATCAATGGTATTGTATTGGCACGCCTCCCAACGCAGCCTTATTTCTGTCAACACCGATATAAAAGCCCATGATCAAAGCGCCTATATGGGTTATGCCAAAAAAATATATCGTACACAGGGTAATTATCCCGGTGATGGCGCACGTGCCCCCCTATATCCGGCTTTGCTCGCCACCCAATACGCACCCGGACTTTCCGAGCAAACCTTTTTTGACCGGGGTAAACAGTTAAATGTCATCCTTTCGATGGCGCTACTACTAGGGCTATATCTCATCTTTTTGCGCTATCTTCAACCCTTCACCGCCATAAATTTATTCCTGATAACAACCTTCACCCTGTTCGTCTTTAAAGCACCCTATTTTCAACCAGAACTCCCCTACTACTTTATCAGCTTCTGTGCCTTCTTAGGGATGCTGAAACTCATGGTTGAACCAAATTGGCGGATTGGCCTTTTGACCGGAGAGCTATTAGGTTTTGCTCACCTAATTAAGCCCTCTGTGCTGCCCGCCGTCGGGATATTCGTGGTGGTCTATGGTGCGCAGTGGGCCTTTCACACATTAGCTAATCGCCACCACATCACGCGCCAATCAGTCCAATATGCTGCACTGACGGCGTTTTGTGTCATTCTGATGTTTCTGTTGGTGGGTGCGCCCCAGTTTTATCGCAACAAGCAAACTTTTGGCTCATATTTCTACAATGTCAATTCGACCTTTTATGTGTGGTACGATTCATGGGCTGAGGTCGCTCAAGGGACACGCGCATATGGGGATCGTGAAGGGTGGCCGCAAATGCCTGCTGACCAAATTCCCAGTCTCACTTCCTATCTCCACACCCACACCCCAAAAGATATTGTGCAGCGTTTCAGAACGGGATTAAAAGAATCCAAAATCAAGCATTGCGAGGAATTCAATTACGGTTACTGCCGATATGTCAGTCTTTATTCACGTGCAGCTTTGGCCTTGGGGATTTTGGCGCTACCCGTCTGGGGAATACCTTTTATAAAGCGGCACTTCTTCGCGGGTGTTTTTTGTATACTCTACTTTATAGCCTATATACTACTCTATGCGTGGTTTGTGCCGATTAATGGTGGTCAGCGATTTATGTTGAGCCTCTTTTTACCCTTTATGTTCCTGATGGCCCTCATCCTGAACGACCCCATGATACGCCGCGCCTCCATAGGAATTTCACCCCGATTGCGCCTCCGGTGGGTAACGTTACTCAACTGCTACATTATCGCGCTGCTGATTCCCGACATCTACATTATTCTCACCAGTCGGATTATGGCCTTTAATGCGGGGGGCTAAACGTTTTCAGCAAATAGGTCTGCGTTTCCTTTTCCGCATTCAAATCATACACCGCCAACCAAACGTCATATTCTTGTCCACCGACCAACATCGCACATGGATACTGCAATTCAACCCGCCCCAAGGTCGGCACATATGGCGTCCATTTTTCCTGCCCAAAGGTATACCCCGCCAAAGGTTGATCGCGTTGGGCAATGCGCTTCTCTTCGGCATCCAGCAGGCTAATGCTCATCATCGTCGTCGGATAGTCCGTATCCCCACGCCACCACCACGTATGCACCATCACACTGCAAAAATCGGTATCATTTTCGGCCCGCTCATCAAACGACGTATACACCTCAAACCCCAACAGTGCTGGCCCATCTGGCTGCACCCGCAAAATGCCGGGATAAGCCACAATATGATCGAATAACGACTCCTTGCCCTCCGCAATCCGATATTCGACCAGCGTCACCTCGCTGTACACATCCGGCACCGTCGGCCCCATCCACACCCGCCGCTGTCCATCGCTCAAATATTCTGGCAGCGCAAACGCCAGCATGGTGGGATCCATCGTGTTCCCCTGCCATGCCAGCACCCAGATATGTTGTGTCTGTGGGGTCAAGATCAATGCGAGGCTGTCCACCGCCTCAAAAAATTCCACCTCATGGCTGACATCGGTCAATTTATCGCGGGGAATCCCGGTATAGGGTATCGGCGCATCATAATATTCAGCCGCCGTAAATAATGTGCCGTCCTGCAAAATCAAAATATCGTCGGGGTCGGCCTCCCGCTGCAAAATTTCAAACGCCCGCCGAAAATCCCCCGTATATTCATCCTGAAGCGCCGCATCTATGCGAGCCATTAGGCCCAATGTGATGACGACCACCACCAGCACGCCAGCTTTTCCTACCCGATTTGGCAACCAGTCATAAATTTGGCTCAACCCGCCCGCCAAAATCAGCGCAATCGCGGGCCATATCACCCACGCATGACGCCCCGAAAGTTTGCCCTCGATTTGATTGACCGAAAAAATCAACCCTGCCAGCGGCACAACCACCAGCGCCACCGCTAAAATGAACCCACGATAGGCCGTTTTATCTTTTTTCTTCCCCATTAACCAAACCAGCGCCGCGATGCCCGTCGCCGCCACCATGCCCCATGCCATTTGCCGCGCCGGGTCATCCAAAATTTTCTGCCCAAACGCCGCGAACCCCGTATAGGCCTCAAACGCCGTCCGCCACGATACCTCGCCATAAAACGCCGTGCCTGCATTAAAATCACGTCCCGCCAGCGCAATCAACCAAGGAGCAAAGCCGAGCGCTAACCCCGCCGGAATCAAAACCGCTTGTTTAAATCCCCGTCCTCGTGCTTGCAGCACCCGCACCCCAACAAAAATGCCCTGCGCTGCCACCCCCAACCATGCCGTGTAATGGGCGTAAACCATCAGCAGGGTCACAATTAGATACGCCCCCCATAATTTCCAGCGGATACGTTCAATATCTCGCCATAATGCCCACAGCAGCAAACACGAGAAAATCAGCAGGGCCAGCGCCAACGCATACGTCCGCACCTCCCCCGCCGCATAGAGAAAGCTGCCCGACCCCGCCAAAATAACAAGTGCCAACACCCCGCCGATCATTTTGCCCGTCACCCGATTGCCGAGTGCATAAATCCCTGCCGCCGCCAGCCAAGCACAAAACGCCGAAAACAGCCGCAGCGAAAATTCACTTTGACCCACAACACCGACCCATAATTTCAAAAGCCAAAAATGGAGGGGCATCTGATTATCAATGTTGCGCGACCAATCCCAGATCGTTGACCACGAACTGCTGGCAAGATAGGCATTGACCGTTTCGTCGTACCACAGGCTTTCGTGCGGAAAGTTAACCGCCAGCCAAAGGAAAACGCCGAACAAAAGTAGGGTAGGAATCCAAAGACGGGTGTTACGATTAGGGGCGTTGTTTTTTGAGTTTGAGTGAGACATGGCGGCAATTATACGGGCCTGACCCATCCGGGTAAACACTTGACACCCGCCGCTTGATTTACTAGAGTCTAACGTCGAAACGAATGAAACCATTTGAGAGAGATGATGAAAAAGATACAACCAATTCTGGGCCTGATGTTGCTGATTAGCACGTTGATAATGGCCCTATTTCCAATTGCCAACCTCAGTCGCGCCCAAGACCCTATCCAAGCGCGTGTCATCCCCCAATTATTGAATGTGCGTGATGTCCCCGGCCCCAATTCCAACGTGATTGGGCAGTATCCATCTGGCACGGTGGTCAATGTGCAGGGGCGTGAAGATCAGGCTGATAATGGTGGTTTATGGGTCTACGTCGCTCCGACGGGTGGCGGTTTAACAGGCTGGGTCTTGATTGATTACCTCGAATTCCAACCCGGCGTCAATCTAAATTCTGTCCCTCTATCCAATGCGACGGGTACAGGCTCAACCGCGTCGACCAATCCCACGTCGCCAACCGACCCCGGTACAACGACTGCTTCCAGTGGGGTAGCAGCAGGTACAACCATTGGTCAGGTCAATTTTCGTGGCGGCCCCGGCACAAATTATCCAATTCTCCGCCAACTGGGTCGAGGCACAGTCTTTACCCCCAATGGTCGCACCAGCCAGTGGTATCGCGCTGTGATTGATGGGCAAGAAGGTTGGTTGTTTTATCAATTGGTGCGTGTGACGGGTGATGTCAACAGCCTCCCCGTCATTGAAGTCGCGCCACCAACCACCAATAATGGCAATACGACAACGCCATCTACCAATACTTCTGCTCCCGCCGCCTCATCCAATATTGTCTCGAATATCGGCGCACATGCCCGTCAAATTTATGTGCGCGGTCAACAGTTGGGCAATCGCCGCGATGTCTTTTCCAAAGTCGGCGACAGTGTAACCGCCAGCCCTTTATTTTTGAATCCTGTTGGCTCAGGTGGCCTGCGTCTCGAATCTTATGGTTATTTACAGCCTGTCGTGGACTTTTTCTCGACCACAGGCGCACGCACGGGCAATTCCTTTAATAATGAAAGTTTGGCGGCACGCGGCGGTTGGACAACCTATGATGTCCTCAATCCCGAACTCGCGGTGCCGGGGGTTTGCCAGATTGGGGAGACGCCGCTGGCTTGCGAATATCGTGTGGTCAAGCCCGCCGTCGCGCTGATTATGTTCGGCTCGAACGATACCGCATGGGTAGACAGCGCCAGTTATCGCGCCAATTTGCAGACCATCGTGCAAACCAGTATTGATATGGGCGTGATTCCCGTCCTCAGCACCATCCCCGACCAACTTGGCTCAGGCGTCAACCGTGTGGCGGAATTTAACAACATCATCCGCAGCGTGGCGCGTTCTAACAACATCCCACTGTGGGATTATTGGCAATCCCTCCAATCCTTGCCGAATTATGGGCTGAGTGGCGATGGCCTGCATCCGAGTTTTGACCCCACTCAAGAAACGGGCATCTTCAACGCTGACGGTCTGCGTTACGGCTACAATATGCGTAATCTAACCGCCTTGATTGTCTTGGATGCCCTTTGGCGAAAGGCCCTGTACTAAATGTCCACATTACGCTTTCAAAAAACAGGTAAGGAAATTAAATAGCAATTCAAAAACGACGAGCTGGATTGGTTGCTCGGCTGGAAAAACGGAACGAAGCCCTAGAGGAATTCCTAAAGGATTCTCGGCGGGTGCGTTCATATCTTATCCGTAGTACCGAGCCAACCTATGGGCATGGTGGAGGGAGGGGCTATTCATTATATGGAAAAGATGATATTTCCAGTGAAGAGCGCGAAGAAATTGACCAACTGTGCCGTCGCATCTATGAGATTGAACAAGAGATATACCGCCTTGATCTGATAACCACTCACCTCAAAGACGACCAAATATTCAACCTAGAATTTAGCGAATTACTGGGTTACGGCTTCGAGGCATAATGTAAATAGAGGCGCAAGGCTTCAGCAAATGCTTGACGAGCAGCTAAATCTTCAAGAAACCCGCCCTGATACACATCCGCCTTCAATGGCTAAAACGATTCTTGTGCGGTCAATGGATAATGCTGATTTGCTCTTGAAATTAAAATCCGTGTGGGAGGCGGCTGCGAGTTGGGGTAGGTTTTGTGACGAAGATTTAGGGGATTTCATCAAACCAAGTGAGGCCAAGCCGTTTCTTCCTGATTGGCTGCTGAATGATCCGAGATTCAACCTAGAAACATGGCTAAATGGTTTGCATGATCGGGAATGGATTTGGTGGAGTTCCGCAGTTGTTGGCGATTATCTAAAACTGGATATTCTCGCTGAGGCCATGCCGCTTTCAACATGGCCTCTTGTCGTCGTAATTGAGGCGTGTGACGGCAAAGTTATTTATGACGATTTGTGGATTGAGTCTGCCCAAATAAAAGAAAAGTTGAGCCTTAGAAAGAATAAGGAAAACCGTCTAAATAACTGTATCTATCGTTTGACAGAGGTTATTTTAGCTGGCCTAGCATTAATGGTAGCCTGTATATGCTTGGTTTTCTTGGCCCTATATATTGAGCGAAATGGGGTCATCAAAAACCATCACGCTGAAGTCAAGCGACAGCAGCAAAAGTGGGAAAACTATCAACCAGAGGATTATATAATCACCTATGAGACTGCTGGATATAGTGGCATCTATTCTATGGGCACGGCAAAAGTTACTATCTGCGACGGCATAATGGTCAAAGCTGAGAATCCTTATTGTAATGACCCATCAACGGGTTGCCAAACTGAGTTAAGCCGATACGAACACCCCACGCAAGACCCAGTAGAGACATTATTTCAATTGGCCGATGAATGTTTGGATTTCTGCTCGGTAAGTTACGACCCTGACTACGGTTATCCTACCCATGTTGGAGGCGGTTTTATCGAAGGAGGGTGGGTCAGCGTCACCAATTTTGAGGTAACTTCCTGCGATACCATAGCCCAATGATGGTATACAGTAATTTCGTGTTAACGTGCCAAACTTGCTAAATTCAGCACGGCGGCTTTAGCCCCGTGTTACCAAAACAAAAAGGACAGACTAACCTAGCCTGTCCTTTTTCAACACCCTGCGGGAATTAGTAATCGTTGCGCTCAATCGTAGTGACACGCCGCGTGCGTCCCGTCCCCGCAAAGAGAATCCAGAACAACTCTATCAGCACCCCCGCGACCAGCGTCCACACCACCAGCGCGATAATCGAGGGCACATCCAAGATCGCCCCGTTATCAAAGGTGGGGGATTCGATAATGCCATTAAATAGGCGGACAAACGGGTAGCTGACGTCATAGATGAAATCCACGAAGCTGTTGGCGGCGTTGGCATCCAGCAGTTTCAACACAAACCGCGTCACGATCAGCAGATCAATCACGCTGACCACCAACCACGCCAATTGGGTCAATCGGGATACAAAAACTTCCGCCACTGACGGGTTATATTCAACTACCCGCTGTCCGCGCCGATATGTGCCAAGATCATCTACTTGAATTCTCTCTCTCACTTCATTCGACATAATGCACCTCGCTGAATTTATTCACTTAATAAGGGCTTGAGAAAATAGGGCCAACGGGAGAATCACCAGCAGCAATTGCGCCAAGCCTCCCGCGATATTCGCCAGCAGCACAACCCCAATGAGTAATGCCACCAGCGCAATGAAAGCAAAAGCCAATGCCGTTAAAAGCACCATGTTGGGTCGCTGCATCGTTTGTAGCATTTGAACACCTCCCCAAATTCCGGCTCTACCACCAATCTATCCCAATCCCGCCCCGGTTTCATGGGAAACATGACATAATAGGCTATAGGTGACATGGCCGAATTCTTCAAAGGACAAGCGGACGATAGAAATGCACAACTGGCGTATAGCCCTCGCTCAAAAAATCGCCCCAATTTATGCCAGCATCCCGGATGTTGCCGCTGTTGCCTTGTTGGGTGGGGTAGCACGTGGTCTAGGTGATAAATATTCTGATCTCGACATCGCTTGTTTCTGGAATCGCACACCTACTGAAGACGAACGCCGCGTCGCTATGCAGCAGTTTGAACCCCTTCTAAAAACCCCTGTGTTTATACGAGGCTTCGAGACCCACATGGCCTTTCCCGACCCCGAACACGGTCTATTTTGGGAAGAAGCGGCCTATATTGGTGGGGACAACACGACAGGCTTCAAAATTGATGTCAATCACCGTACCGTCGCCGCCATGCAGCGTATTTTGGAGGATGTGACAGTTGGTCTCGACACCGACGGGCATAAATTGGAAACTCTCTATTCCATTCGGCGTGTGATGGTTCTGCACGGTGCGCCCCTGATTGAACAATGGCAAACCCAAGCCGCCATTTATCCCGACGCCCTTGCCGAAAAATTGCTCCTCATGCACCTGCCTGCAATGGGAACAAATTTGGATATGCACTTGTTTCGTGGGGAGTTATTGGAGTTTTATCGAATGCTAACTGAGGCCACCTTTCATCTGGTTGCGGCACTGTTGGCCCTCAATCACATCTATCGCCCCGATCTCAAACGCCTTGCCAGCCTCGCCAATGAAATGGCGATTAAGCCACCAAATCTTGCACCGCGTATTTATGCCCTGATGCGTGACGACCCCACCCAAGCCATGCAGGATTTTTACCAGCTTGCCGACGAAGTTTTTACCCTTGTCGAACAGCACCTGCCTCATCTGGATTTAACCGCCGCCCATGCCAAATTTTCATCGCGCCGCCAACCCTTCGACGAGCCACCCATTAAAACAATCTGACACATTCTATTATCGTAGGGAGGGGTCTGTGACCCCTCCAATCTAAATTTGCGAACACCCCATTTACCCCCTACCATAATCCATTCTTCTAACGGTCAATTATGGCTCTTATCCATAACAAGTGACATCACTTGACAAGTGCATACCGTTTTACTGCATGAACTAATGCTGTTGTTGTACTTTTGCTATCTTCTGTGATACATAATTTTCGTAAACCCCCACACGGGCATATAATACGCTCAAAATATCCCGTCACTTTTGAAGGAGCCACCATCTTGAGCGATCTAAATATCAACGTCGAGGCCATGACCGAATTTTTGGTCGGTCTGCTCAACACCCCCAGCCCCACCGGGTATTATGTCGAGGCCATCAATTACGTCCACAACGCTTTTGAAGATTTACAACTGCCCGGCCTGACCGTCTCTACGACCACCAAAGGCGCATTAATCGCTTATTGGCAGGGCACGTCCAGCGACGCCCCACGCGGCCTGACTGCCCATACCGATACACTTGGCCTGATGGTCAAGGAAATTAAAGGCAGTGGTCGGCTCAAAACGACGCAGTTAGGCGGCTTTATGTGGCAGGCGGTTGAATTTGAGGGCTGCACCATCCGCACCCATGATGATCGGCGTTATCGGGGCACAATCCTCCCCTCCAACCCCAGTGTACATGTCAACAAAAATATCCGCACCGCCGAACGCAGCGATGATTTAATGGAAGTCCGTATAGACGCCAAAGTCAAAACTGCCGCCGATACTCGTGAATTGGGGATAGACGTAGGTGATTTTGTTTTCCTTGACCCCCGTGTGGAAGTGACCGATACTGGCTTTGTGCGTTCTCGCCATCTGGATGACAAGGCCAGTGTCGCCACTATTTACGGCGCGATGATGGCCCTGCGGGATGCCGGATTACGCCCCGCCCAAGACACCGCCATTTTGATTGCCAATTACGAAGAAGTCGGGCATGGTGGTTCAGCAGGTCTGCCAGATAATTTAACCGAACTTCTAGCGATTGATATGGGTGCGTTGGGCGATGGGCAAAATGGCGATGAATACTCATGCAGCATCTGTGTGAAGGATAGCGGCGGCCCCTATCATTTCTTGATGAACAATAAGCTGCGTCGTTTGGCTCAGACCTTTGAAATCCCGCATAAAGTGGATATTTACCCCTATTATGGCTCGGATGGTACAGCCTATTGGCACGCGGGTGGCCCGGCGCGGGTCGGTTTGATTGGGCCGGGGGTGGACGCCTCTCATGCCTATGAACGCACCCATCAGGATAGCCTGAACCACACCGCCCATCTCATTTCCCGTTATTTATTGGATGAGGCCGCCGAATGAGCCATTTACCCATACCCGTTCGCCAGATGGTGTTATACAAACACGGCGTCGGCTTTTTTATGCGTGAGGGTCACATCAGCGGACAAGATGTTATCCTCACCTTCCGTCACGATGAAATTAACGATGTTTTGAAAAGCCTCGCAGTGTTTGATCGGGCGGGGGGGCAAATCCTCGGCATCCATTATCAAACCCCGATGGATCGGGAAGACCGCCTTGCCAATAGCTCGATTAATTTGTCGGATATGGGCAGTCTGCGTGACCTCTTGCGAGATTTGCGCGGACGGCAGGCGACTTTCACTATCGAAATTACCCCCGGCAGCCACGAAACCTATACCGGACGTATCATCGGCTTGGATGATATGGGTCAAACAATGGCTCAACAGGTGCGAAATTTCGGCCCGATAAGCGACCCCGATGGGACTACCCGCCCTGTGGTCTCCCTGCTGACCGATGATGGACAGGCGCGCTTTTTTAAGCTATCCGATTTGCGGGCCGTACAAATTCAAGATGATTTGGCGACCCACGACCTAGCCTATTTTCTCGACACCGCCATGAGCGAAGACTCCCGCCGTTCGGTGGCTCTGCGATTGAGCGAAGGGGAGCATCAATTGGTGGTGAATTATGTCGCCCCCAGCCCCACATGGCGCGTGAGCTATCGCATAGTGGCAGAAACCGACCCCAATGATAAAACGCAAGAAACAGGCAAGGCCCTCCTGCAAGGCTGGGGTTTGTTTGACAACCGCCTTGAGGAAGATTTGGAGGATGTGCAGGTCACATTGGTGGCAGGTCAGCCGATTTCGTTTATTTATGACCTCTACGCCTCGCGCATCCCCGAACGCCCGATTGTGCAAGATGAATCGCGTATTGCCCCCGGCCCGATTGAATATGCCGCCGCGAAGTCAGCAGGGATGGCTGAGGGTATTTTTGCCGCCTCTGCCCCCGCCGATTTCCTGATGGCCGAAGCCGATGAAGCACCCCGTTTCTTTCGCAAAGGAGCAGCCCCTCCTACGGGCATGGCAGCAGCCGGGGGAGCGATGCAGCCCGCCGCCGAAGGAAGTGAAAAAGGCGAATTCTTCCAATATATCGTCACCGCCCCGGTATCCGTCAAACGGGGTGAATCCGCCCTCGTCCCGATTATCAGTGCCGAAGTCAGCTATCAACGCGAACTACTCTATAACCCCGCCAAATTTGCCAAGCACCCCGTCGCGGCCCTGCGTTTCAAAAATTCGACAGGGCTAACCCTTGAACGTGGCCCGGTCACACTGGTCGAAGATGGGGATTACAAGGGTGAGGCAGTGGTCGCCTTTACCAAAGATGGCAATAATGTGTATCTGCCCTATGCCGTCGAACTGGGTGTCCATATCAAAGACGAAATGACCTCACAGGTGGAAGTGGCAGGCTTAAAAATCAAAGATGCCTACTTCATTTTTGACGAATATCAGCTACGTATTACGACCACTACCATCGAAAACACCACCCAAAAGCCGATTACCGTCACCCTTGAAGCCGCCATGTTTATGAGCTACGAATTGTTTGACACCCCTAAGCCAGATGCTGAAACACTCAACGAGCGGCGTTGGCGCGTGCAGATTGGTGCAGGCGAAACGGTCAAATTTGTCCGCAAGGAACGCTGGCTAAACCATCGGCGTGAGGAAGTCCGCCAATTGGATTACAAACGTCTACAGCGGTTTATGCAAAATCGCTGGCTGGATCAAAACCTTTTTGACCGACTCTCAGAGATGCTTGATAACGTCAGCAAGGTGCAAAAAGCCCAAGCCGAAATTGTCAAGTTGGGCGAGGAGCGCAAGACTATTTACGAACGGCAACAGCAGTTGCGGGCCAATCTGCAAGCGCTTCAACCCAGTGGGCAAGAAGCAGCCCTTCGCAATCGCATGTTAACTCAATTAGAGGCTTCGGAAAATCGCTTGGAAGAAATGGATCGGCGTATTGAAGAATTAGAACACCAAATCACCGAAACGGAAGCCAAAGTCAATACCATCATCGAAAATCTGGGTAAATAGAGTAGATTTGTTTGGGCAGGTTCTTGTGATGCCTGCCCTTTTGAGAGTTACAATCCCACCAAAGCCGACTGCAAATCCTCTAGCAAATCATCAATGTGTTCGACTCCTACCGAGAGCCGCACCAATGAGGCAGGTACAGGGAAAGTGCTGTCTGATGTTGAAGCGTGGGTCATCACGCCGGGGTGTTCAATCAGCGATTCGACGCCACCCAATGATTCCGCCAGCGCAAACAGTTTCGTTCGGCTGACAAATTGATAGCCCGCATCCTTGCCACCCACCATAATGACCGAAATCATGCCGCCATAACCTTTGGGCATCTGTCGTTTAGCCAAATCATGCTGTGGGTGCGATTCAAGGCCGGGATAATAGACCTCCGCAATCGCCGAATGGTCACTCAAAAATTGGGCCACTTTCATCGCATTCTCACAATGCCGTTCCATGCGTAAATGCAGGGTTTTGATGCCACGCATCGTCAGCCACGCATCCTGCGGCCCCGGCACCGCCCCCACCGCATTTTGGAGGAATTTCAGTTTGAGGTAAACATCTTCATTATTCACCACTACTGCCCCGCCAACCACATCAGAATGACCACCGAGGTATTTGGTGGTGCTGTGGACGACCATATCCGCGCCCAAAGAGAGCGGTTGCTGCAAATAGGGGGAGGCGAAAGTATTGTCTACTGCCACCCAGATTTTAGGCGATGTTGAGGCGGCTATGGCTGAAATGGTGCGAATATCGGCTAGGCGCAGCATGGGATTGGTGGGGGTCTCTAGCCAGATCAGGCGTGTATTGGGCTGAATCGCTGCTTCAATCGCTTCTGGATCGGTGACATCCACAAAACTGAATTCTAGGCCATACTGTTTCAAGACCTTATCAAACAGCCGATACGTCCCGCCATACACATCATTACCGACAATCGTGTGGTCGCCGGGTTTGAACAAGCGCATGATCGTATCTGTCGCCGCCATGCCCGATGAAAAGGCCAAGCCGTGTTTGCCACCTTCAAGCGCCGCTATCAACGATTCAAATGCGGTACGGGTCGGGTTGCCCGTGCGCGAATATTCATAACCTTTGTGTTCACCGGGGCTTTTTTGCACATAGGTAGAGGTCTGATAAATCGGCGTCATAATCGCGCCAGTGCTGGGGTCGGGTTCTTGCCCCGCATGAATCGCGTCGGTCTCGATGTGATATTTTTTGTCCATGTGTGTCCCTTAAAGTTGAAATGAGGGCGATGACCGCCCCCACGCAAAAATATACAAACTCGTGAATAGCTATGCCATTACATGCAGTGGTTCGCTACATAATCCAACACGTCAATCTTGGTTAGAATTCCTAAGATTTCAGCGCCCTCATGCCCATTATGCTCTGTCGTAGATACCACCAATACCACATCTTCCCCTGATACCAGCAGTCCCATCAGGCTGTCGAGCATGGTGTCTGGCCCAACCGTCGCCACTTTAGATTGCACAATATCGCCAATGGCCTCATCCGGACTGTGGGTATGACTCGCCAGCAGCATATGATTCAAAATATCCACTTCGCGCACAATCCCAACCAGTTTACCATCATGGACGACGGGTGCTTGGGAAATGCCCTTGCTTTTCATCAGGCCAATCACATTCATCAGGCTGTCACGGGCAGTCACGGTAATGACCTCAGCACGATGTTTCGCACCCAGTACATCCAGTGCTGTCGCATCTTCGCAACCACTACGGGCAAAAAAGCCGTTCTCGCGCATCCAGTCATCATTAAAAATCTTGCTCAGGTAGCGTGAACCAGAATCGGGCAGCAGCACCACCACATTTTTGTCTGGCCCTAGATTTTTCTGCTGGATATACCGCAGTGCTCCAACAATCGCCGACCCCGATGACCCGCCAGAGAAAATGCCTTCTTCTTGCACCAAGCGGCGTGTCATCAGCATGGATTCGCGGTCATTGACCTGTACCACGTCGTCAATCACTTCAAAATCAAGGGTCGAGGGCAGGAAATCTTCGCCAAAACCCTCAATACGATAGGGGAAGGCTTGCGTCATTTCACCCGTATAAAAATAGTGGTAAAGCAGTGAACCGATGGGGTCAACACCGACAATCTGAATATCAGGATTTTGCTCTTTCAAATAACGGGCCGTGCCGCTGATGGTGCCGCCTGTGCCCATTGTCGCCACAAAGACATCCACTTTGCCCTCGGTCTGTTCCCAAATTTCTGGGCCGGTTGTTTCGTAATGCACTTGGGGATTAATCGGATTGTGATATTGATTGGCGAGGATGGCATTGGGGGTCTGTTCGGCAATGCGGCGGGCCACGCTGTAATAACTACGGGGGTCATCTGGTTCGACGGCGGTTGGGGTAATCACCACCCGCGCCCCAAAAGCCCGCAGTAATCGGATTTTTTCGTCCGACATTTTATCCGGCATGACAAAAACGGTTTTATAGCCTTTAATCGCCGCGACAATCGCCAAACCGACTCCTGTATTGCCGGAGGTGGATTCGACAATCGTGCCGCCCGGTTTCAATTTGCCAGAACGTTCGGCATCTTCAATAATCGCCAGTCCGATGCGATCTTTGACCGAACCACCGGGGTTGAAAAATTCAACCTTTGCCAATAATTGCGCCTGAATACCTTTACTCACTTTATTCAACCGAATGAGGGGGGTATGACCCATCGCCCCAAGGATATTGTCATAAATTCCCTGATGGCCTGTTTTTTTCTGCGTCGTGTTCAGCGACGTTACGTTCATGTGATGTTCTCCAAAGTCAAGGGTTCGTCATTCGATTGTAAACGACGTACTTGCAAAAAGGCAACTTCCGATTTAAAGAAACCACAATATTTCAGGTCAAAATTTTCAATTTACAAGCAATGAGCCACCTAGACTTACAAATACTTCATTCTAGCACCTGATAGAGGGCATAGTTACCATAATGCCCCACACGAAACAATCCCGGTTCTTCGGCCAGTGTCATATAAATTTCGGCAGGATTCTCGCCAGTCCACTGATGATTAATGGCCCACATATCCAACAACAAATAGGCGGGGCGATCTTCTGACAATCGTTGTTTCATGCTCTGCGGCGTCTCGTAATAAATTTGGACTGTTCGCACTTGCGGCACATAATGGCGCATCATCGGCCATAGCTCTAATACATAGACTGTGCTGCCGTCCGGTATCGTACTCGCTGTCCACTCCACCGCTCCATAATCTTCATCTTTGCGTTCCACCAACCACGCGACCATATCTTGCGCTTTGGGTCGGGGCGATTCCGCTGCAATCAACACTCCCAAGACTATAAACCCCTGTGCGGCTAATGAAATCGGCCTCAGCAGCGAAACAGACGATAATGATTGAATTTTTTCACATATCCACGCTACACCGATTCCCGCCAAAATCACCAGCGGCAGAATGTAGGCCAGTGAAAACCGCACGTTTTGATAGGGGATGCCCGCCAAAAAACCGTAGACCGCCACTGCCCACCCTACCAATAGGACAAAAAGGGCCGCCGATGGACGATTACGCCATGTTTTTCGTAGGAGAATTAGAAAACCGACCCCCATTGCGGCTGTAAAAATAGGATGCACATACCAACCATCGTAAGCAGCTTTTGCATAATAGCGTGCCACGACCTCATCGTATGAAAATGAACCATCTGGTGTTTCAAACTCTTTTTTGAGGGCGTTTTCGATATTCCAATCCCGCAGCCACGCATGGTCAATCACCGCGACGGGATTGGATCGGCTATGCAGCAGTTGGGGCAATATCACCAGTATTCCGACCACCACCGCGATCATGCCATCCCACCAGAAAGGATTTGGGTTGTGTAGGGACAAAGCTAAGATTTGCCCTCTTTTTCTTTGCCGCCACCACACCATACAACTTAGTGCATAGGGAATCGCCAGTACCCCATACAGCCAGCGGGTAATGGTTGCCATTGCCAGCGCGAAAGCCGCCAACGCAATCCACCCATGTCGCTGTTTATCGTTTGATTTTTGAAAATAGCGTCCCAATGCCCATAAGCTGAGTGTCGCCCAAAATAAGGCGGGTATATCCGCCATCACGACTACACTGCTTTGCAGCACTTGGCCGCTAAAAATGAGGATCAATGCTGAGGTGAATCCGGTAATCCGCCCGTCTTTTTTCGACCAGCCTATCAGCGGCAGCACGTCTATGGTAAACGAATAAACCAACACGGGAATGACCGCGCTTAATCCTAGTACCAGATTTTGGGCGACCTGTTCATTTTCGCCACCGATAGCGAACCCCGCCGCCAACAAAATGGGGAAACCGAGCGGCCAATACATCGGGCCGGGGGTACGAATTTCTCGCACTGCCTCCCGGACTTCCTGCCCATATTCAAAATAAGCAAAGGCGTCTTGTCCGTATAGGCCATCAAATGTAAAGGCATCCCGTAGACGCAGGCGTACTGCCAATGCCAGCAAAAAAATGATAGTAATCAGCAGGATAGACTGAAATCTCTGGTTTTTGTTGATGCGGACGGCATGGTTCATAGGATTTCAGCGCCTCGACTTTATTTTTTAAAGCTTTATTGACTTTAATCTTCTATTTACCATCTTCACAGAATTTTCACAGGATACCTCGCTATTTTTATAGGCATAAGAGAAATGGTATTCGCTCACACATCAACACTCTAGTATAGGAGATTTTCACTGTGAAGTTGTTCAAGAACAAGCTCATCCTATGGGCAATTGCCATCGGTCTGGTGGTTGCCGTTCTGCCGGGGTCATCATCTACCTCCGCCGAAGCCGCTGGTCTGGCGCAAGTTCGTGTCGCCCACTTCTCGCCAGATACCCCCGCCGTCGAGATTTTTGTGAATGGCGAAGCGGGTGCATTCCAAGCCCTTTCCTTTGGAGATATTTCTGGGTTCGTCCAAATTCCGGCTGGCACCTATAGCATCGCCGTCGCTCCGGCTGGTGCAGGGATTGAATCAGCCGCGATTGGCCCAGCTAGTTTGACCTTCCGCGCTGGCAGTTATACCACTATCGCTGCGATTGGGTCACTCTCCGCTGGCACACTCCAGCCTGCCCTCATCAATGAGAGTTTCAGCCGCCTTGCTGCTGGCAATGCTCGTGTCACTGTGTTTCATGGCATCGAAGACGCCCCCGCCGTTGATGTTATTTTGGCGGACGGTACAGTTTTAGCAAGTGGTTTAGCTTATGGTCGCTCCACTGTCTTGAATGTTCCATCTGGAACCTATGATCTTTGGGTTGTCCCTAGCGGTGCTACTGCGCCTGTTGTACTCGACCTATCTGGGGCAACCCTAAATTCACGAGGTTACTACTTTGTCGCGGCGATCAATCGTTTGGCTGATCCCGGTGTCGCCCTCACCGTGATTGGTGGCAACACAATTGATGGCCTGCCCAAAGGGAATGGCACAATTGTAGATGTCGCTGTCGCCGATGGTCGCTTCACGACCTTGGTTGCCGCTCTGCAAGCTGCGGGTTTGGATTCAGCCCTGCGTGGAAATGGCCCCTTTAGCGTCTTCGCCCCGACGGATGCGGCCTTCGCTGCTCTGCCCGCTGGTACAGTCGAAGCCCTCCTCGCCGATATTCCGACCCTGCAATCCATCTTGCTCTACCATGTCGTTCCCGGAAAGGTGCTGTCGGATGAGGTGGTGTCACTCGGTGGCTTAGCCACGCTGCAAGGCGACTCGGTACGGATTACAGTCAATGAAAATGGCGTTTTCATCAATGCTGCACAGGTGATTATCACCGACATTGAAACCTATAACGGCGTGATTCATGTGATTGACACGGTGCTAATCCCATAATAAAGTGGAAGCGTGGAGCGCAGGGAGGAGCAAAACACAAATGTATCTCTCTGCAACCAATGTGGGTTTTGCAATCAAGGCCGGGAGGACGTCTCGGCCTTATTGTTTTCAAGCTACTACTGTGATGAATCTAAGATCGCTAGGCCCAAAAAGTAGGGATTATCCTCTCGTGTCTCTAAAATGCGAATCCGATAACTTGGATACTCCAAAAGTTGTCCCTCAAAGACAAAGACGTTTTCTTCAAAGCGTTCTTCAAAATTTTCGCTCCATACCAAAATTTGTACTAAAAAACGCTTTTGGGTCATGCCCGTATCATCCACATATTCTTCCCATTGTGATGCTCCGGTAGTTCCGAAAGCAAGGTCTTTATATCTAGAGTGACCACAACAGGTCGTCCGATAATAGATTTCACCGGGCGTCAAAACAGGGGTTACATGAGGCCGGGAGGAATTTTCCTTTGCATTATTACAGGCAGTCAGCAAGATAAGCAAGATAAGCCCTAATTTGAAGACTGCCGTGTGCGATTTCGGGGTAGGCATGATTTTCGCCATTATTTTCTGTAGCTATATGTTAATGTCATCCTACCATAAATTTCCTGCCCTCCATCATCTCCACAATCAGAAGCAAGGCGCTACAATAGGGGTAAATTTCCAGACGTATGGCAAAGGATCACAACCCGAATGTCTGAAAAACTGACCAATGCGAAAAAATCATGGGAAAAACAGGCTGTCGAACCCCTGTTGAAAAAAGCGCCCGAACGCCGCGACCACTTTGACACCTCCTCCGGTATCCCAATCGAACGACTCTATATACCCGAAAATGGCAGTGCTAATGCCGATGAATACACCGCCAAGCTCGGCTTCCCCGGCGAATACCCCTTTACACGCGGGGTACAGCCAACCATGTATCGTTCCCGTTTCTGGACGATGCGCCAATATGCAGGGTACGCCACCGCTGAAGAATCGAATGCCCGCTATCGAATGCTGTTGGAACAAGGCGCACGCGGTCTAAGTGTAGCCTTCGACTTACCCACTCAGATTGGCTATGATGCCGATGACCCGATGTCATTGGGCGAGGTGGGTAAGGTCGGGGTCAGCATTTGCAGCATCCACGATATGGAGCGACTGTTTCAAGGAATTCCATTGGCCGAAGTCTCAACCAGCATGACGATCAACGCCCCGGCGACGATTTTGCTGGCCTTATATATCGCAGTCGGCAAGCGGCAGGGTGTCGCACCGAATCAACTGCGCGGCACAGTGCAAAATGACATCTTGAAAGAGTACATCGCACGCGGGACGTATATTTTCCCACCCCGCCCCAGCACCCGCCTAATCACCGACCTGTTTGATTATTGTCAGCGCGAAGTGCCTAAGTGGAACACGATCAGCATCAGCGGTTATCATATCCGTGAGGCGGGTTGCACGGCGGTGCAGGAAGTCGCATTTACATTGGCGAATGGCATTGCCTATGTACAGGCCGCGATTGACGCCGGCTTGAAAGTAGACGAATTTGGACAGCAACTATCCTTCTTCTTTAATGCTCACAACAATTTCCTTGAAGAGGTTGCCAAATTCCGCGCCGCCCGTCGTCTGTGGGCCAAGATTATGAAAGATCGTTTCCATGCCAACGACCCCCGCGCCCAACAAATGCGCTTCCATACCCAAACTGGCGGCAGCACCTTGACCGCACAGCAGCCGGAAAACAACATCACCCGCGTAACGATTCAGGCCCTTGCTGCGGTGTTGGGGGGTACACAATCTCTACATACCAATAGCATGGACGAAGCATTGGCGCTCCCGACGGCCCACGCTGCCCAAATCGCGCTGCGGACTCAACAAATCATCGCTCATGAAAGCGGCGTGGCAGATTCGATTGACCCATTGGCAGGTAGCTATATGATTGAGGCCTTGACCGATGAAATTGAAACCCGCGCAATGGAATATATCCGCCGCATTGATGAGATGGGTGGGGCACAGGCCGCCATCGAAACGGGCTTTATCAATACAGAAATCAATGATGCCGCCTATGAAGCACAAAAAGCCATTGAGTCGAAGCGCCAAATCATCGTTGGCATGAACGACTACATCGTTGAAAATGGCTCGGAAACCACCATTGAGCTTTTGCGTGTTGACCCGGCCATTGAAAAAGCCCAGTGTGAACGATTGGCAAAAATTCGGGCTGAACGGGATAACGAAAAAGTCAGTGCCGTCCTCAATCGCATTGAAACCGCCGCATGTGGCACCGAGAATCTGATGCCCTTGTTTATTGAAGCGGTGGAGCAAGAAGCTACGCTGGGCGAAATTTGCAAAGTCCTGCGTGGTGTCTTTGGGGAATATCGGCCTAATGTGACCATCTGAGGGTAGTTAGCCGGACGTGGGTAATTCGTCATTTCCAGAAGGGGATGGCATCGCTATAATGCCATTCCCTGAACATCAGGCAAAGGATCAACCGTGACGAATTTTGACCCATCCGATACCCAACCCAAAGCTCTGGCTGGACTGCATAACAACGTCAATACGACTCAGCCCAAATGGAATGTACCAGAGCCATCGCGCCCCAGTGGTCTACTGGGAGATGATGAAGCCCCACCCGGACGCTGCTTGTTGAGCCTTTTAGTCATTGGGGCCACTACCTGCCTATGTTCGGTAGTGATCGCGTTGAGTGCGCTGGCGGGTTATGGCGATGAATTGGACAAAATCCAGACCAAAGAGGCAGGAAATCGAGAAATCGCTATCGGCACCCAATATGCCCTCGCGGTGCAAAACGAAACACAGGGGGCGCTTGAAATTGCGCTTAAACGCCTTGAATTTATCGAGACCCAACAGCCGGGTTATGCCGATGTGCAACCGCGCATGACACGGATCGCATTGATACTTTCGGCTACACCAACTCCCTCCTCAAGCCCAACACCGACCAACACACCTACCGCCACTGTTGAGGTTTCACCACAAGCCAGCGCCACCCCGGAAGTATCACAGGCGGAGGAATATTTCAGCAATGCCGAGGACTACATGCTGGCAGGGCTGTATGAAGAAAGTATCGAATGGCTGGATGCTGTCATTACTGTTGACCCAGCCTATCGCCGCTTCGAAGTGGATCGTATGTTGGTAGATGCCCTTATTTCACAGGCCGGTATCTATTTTGCTGGAACGAATGATGGCGAGACCAATGGCTTGGCAGGGAATCAATTGGCACGGGGAATCACGATGGTAGCACGTGCTGAAACCATCTGGGCAGCCAATCCCGGCTTTGCATCAGATACTGAACTCAAACGGCGACTTGAGAATGCCTCGTTTACGTCATTTGTCGTAAACGGTTATATCACCGCCCAAGCCTACCTTGCGGGTGGCTTAAACGCTGATGCCTTAACAATTTTATATGAGTTGTATGGCCTACCTTCCAACTGGGAATATGCTGGCGTATCTATCAGCGATCTCATCATACAAGCAGGGGGCACCCCCGGTTCATAAATCTAAGAAATTCTACGAAATTTGCCTAAGCATGTAAAAAATCTTTGAACCTCGGTTATGATAAGAGTGTAATTTTAGTAGTACCCAATCACTTAGCTGGTGCTGCTTAAATTGCCAATGACGAGTCCCAGAAAAAACTAAATACAGAGAGAGGCGTGACTACCATGAGCAGGGACGGGGAACTCATCCTGCGGTTGCGCGAACAAGACCTTGAAGCTCTCGGCGAACTCTTTGAGCGATACCGCCTTCAGGTTTACCGCGTTTCACTCGCAATTGTCCGCGACCCACAGGTGGCGGAGGACATTTTACAAGATTGTTTCCTAAAATTACATTATTACGCCCATCGAATTGACATCGAACGGCCTTTGATGCCATGGCTCTATCGGGTAACAGCAAATCTCAGCTATACCTATGTCACCCGTAATCAGAAACGGCGCACGGCTCTCGATCAAGTCTCAGACACCCTGATTTCGCCTATTGGTCTTGCACCAGACCGTGTGACCGAACGCACCGAAATGGAACGCAATATCCGCAGTGCGATTGAAAACCTGCCATTGAATCAGCGGGTGGTGGTAATTCTGCACTATCTGGCCTGCCTCAGCATTCAAGATATTGCGGAAATCTTGGAATGCCCCATTGGTACAGTGAAATCGCGGCTGCATTATGCTCGTGAAAGTTTACGACATGTCCTTGAATCGGACACTTGGATCTCGGAGTTAGCTCATGGATACGCTTAAAAGGTTTATCAGCAAGTTCATGCACGATGTCCCTTTGGAAACGGGCTGTCAATCCAATGAACTGCTAGAACGCGAATTTACCGCCATTATCCAAAAGGCGATGGGGCAAGAACTACCTCAATCCCCTGCGGGAGATTTGTGGGCAAAAATCAAAGCTCAGGCTGAGATGATGCCGCAGCTTCCGCCTGCCAAAAGCGAAATATTGGACGAACCGATTTATAGCCTGCCGACGCTGACATGGCTACCAGAAGCGATTGCCGACGCTGCCCAACGTCCTGTACGGTATGCCTATCGTGCTGAACGGTTTAACACTCGCCAAGTTCAAAGTCAGCATATGGCAGTTTATGGGCAGTATATACGGTCGTCTATGCAATATTTGCGGCTAAATTTTGGCATGGTACAAGGCTGCTAATCGAAACCTGCGGGGCGATTTACGGATCGCCCTCTCAAAATTCCCCACTTGCGGGCACTGTTTGTGTTATAATTTCGGGAGTATTGGTTAACACAAAAGAGCCAGCGATACGCTATGCAAGCAACGCAGACCACCACACTTGCTCCTATAGTCCTCCTCTATAACCCTATTAGCACATCTCCCGGCAAACAGCGACTCCCCATGTCTCTGTTATCCATCGCGGCGGTGATAGATCACGACTACACCCCCGAAATCATTGACGGCAATCTCATCGCCGACCCCGCCCCGCATATCATTGAACGGGCGAAAATCACAGGCGCGAAAATCCTAGCCGTCACTGCGATGCCGGGGCCGCAATTGAAACAGGCCATCCAAGTTTGTAAGCGTGTCAAAACCGAACTTCCCGGTCTTGTCATTTTGTGGGGCGGTTATTTTGCCACGCATCACGGACAGGTTTGTCTTGAAAGTGGCATAGTAGATTATGTGATTGAAGGTCAAGGCGAAGCGCCCTTCCGTAAATTTGTGGATACCATTCATCATGGTGGGAGCATGTCGGACGTGCCTAGTCTTGTATGGAAAGATAACGGCTCGGTGATCGTCAATCCCCGTGCGCCAATGGTGCCGCTCGATAACCTGCCGTTGTTTCCCTATCATCGTGTCAACATTGCCGATTATCGCGGCAGAAGCTATCTTGGCAAGGCTGTTCTCAGCCACCATACCAGCTTTGGCTGTCCATTTGCGTGCAGTTTTTGCGCGGTGGTCAAGCTAGTGAATCAGCACTGGTTGCCCGAAAGCCCAGCACGGGTTGAACAAGTCACCCGTATGATGGTCGAGCAGCATGGCGCAGATGCGATGGAATTCCACGACATGGATTATTTTGTCAGTGAGTCGCGGGCTGCCGAAATCGCCGAACGAATTGAACCATTAGGCATTCATTGGTGGGCGTTGGGGCGGGTGGATACTTTAAGTACCTACAGCGAACCCTCTTGGCAGAAAATTAAACGCTCCGGCTGTAAGATGATTTTTATGGGGGCGGAGAGTGGCTCGGCGGAAACCCTCAAAATTATGAACAAGGGCGGGCAAAGTAGCCCTGACAAAACGCTTGCCATCGCCGAGAAATTCAAACATATGGGGATAGTGCCCGAATTTAGTTTTGTGATGGGCAATCCGCCGGATGCACTCGCTGATATTGAAAACACGATTCAATTCATCCGCAAACTTAAAAAAATCAACCCCGCTAGTGAGTTGATTTTGTATATCTATACACCCGTGCCGCATGATCGTAGTGAATTATTGCGTGTGGCAGAGCAGTTGGGCTTTCACTTCCCGCAAACCTTAGAAGAATGGGCCAGTCCAGAATGGGAAAGTTTTGCCCATCGGCGCGAACCCAATACCCCGTTTTATAAAGACACGGCCCGCAAACGAGTTCGTAATTTCGAGACGGTGGTCAACGCCTATTATCCCACTGTCACAGATATGCGCCTAAAGGGAACCATGCGGATGCTGTTGAAAGGTCTCTCTGGCATCCGCTACAAAACGGAACTGTATGGCTGGCCTTTGGAACTGAAGGCGCTTCAGCGGTTCATCCACTACCGCCGACCTGAAACGATGGGGTTTTAGCGCAGGCCCCAGTTTCCAAAAATGGTAGTAGGCTGCACTTCAATGAACACCGAATCCAAAATCGGCTGGAAAAGCCGCAAGTTGGCCGTTGTGTAATCACTGGCGGGGGCGGTGAGCCGGATATAAATCCATTCAGGCCCCGCTGCCACGACGTATGACACAACCGCGTTAATTTGCCCATCGGCCTCGACATTTTGGATGGTAAACCATGCTGGCGAACCGAATTTTTCATAACGCCCCGTGTAGGTGGGTTCAACCGCCGAGTTGATACAACGCAGGGCCTCTAGTGGGTCACGGCTCTCACAAATAATTCCTTGTTCGGCTAATTCTTCAGGCCGACCCCGCACAAAATAGATTTCACCGGGGATATTTTGTACCTCGGCGGCAACCGTGACTTCATTTTCTCCAACTGAGACTTCCGCGCCTTCAGGATAGTTAAAAGCAAAACCAGCGTCCTCATCTTCATAGACCTCACCTAAGATGGGAATCGCCGTTGCAGTGGGCGTCCATGTGGGGGGCAAGGTCGGAGTCGGGCGCGGGGTATTCGTTGGAATCGGAGAAGGGGTTGCTGTCGGTTCGATGGATTCAGCCACCACACTCACCGCCATTTGCTGGAAGGTCGTTTCGGAGAAGAGATCAAATATTTCAGGATTGGCTGCACCCAAGAAGAAAATCCAGTCGTTGTCATTGACCACAAACAACAGACCCCGCACTGTAATTTCATCATTGCTGGTGATTAGCTCAAACGCTGGATAAGAGTAGCCACTGACCTTGCTCACTTCCGCATTATCTTCGGCTTGGACGATTGTTTCCAAAAATGACCGAGGCGAGCTTATATCTGGTACACCCAATGTATCTCCAAAATAATCCGGCGACCCGCGCGTAATCACCGCCGCAGGGAATGCTCCATTCGTCCCATCTGGGCTAATCAGCAAGAATGGTTCCTCATAAACGGGTTCATTCCATTCCACCGGATAATCCAGCGATAAATGCAGTTCCTCGCTGCTATAGGTCGTAAATTCCTGTGGCGGCACAAATGGAGTATTTGTTGGAATAGGCGTTTCAGATGGCAGCATGGTCGCAGTAGGGGTAAATGTAGGGGTTGGGGTATAGGTATCCGTTGGTATCGCCGTTGGTGTATCAGTGGGAATCGGCGTATCCGTCGGAATTGGTGTTGCCGTATTACTTGGGACAGGCGTTGCAGTTAAGGTCGCCGTGCTGGTGGGGATAAGCGTATCCGTTGGAATAGGGGTCGCCGTATTGGTTGGTAAGGGCGTGTCAGTCGGAGCAGGGGTATCCGTTGGAATCGTCGTGGCAGTATTGGTTGCAGTTGGCGAAGGAATGGGCGTCTCAGTTGGGGGCAGGGTTGCGGTCTGGTCGCCTGTCGCCCCTGTTCCACCACCCTCCTCAGTTGGAATTTCCGACGGCACTTCACTTGGCACGAGGGTTGGGGCAGTGGTAGGTTCGATTGTTGGAGGCTCAGTCGGCGCTATGGTTGGTAGCTGAGTGGGAACTTCGGTAGTGGGTGAAATCTCGGTAACTTCTTCAGTTGGGGTTACGGCTTCAGTCGCAATCTCTGTAGCCGCTTCCGTGACAACTTCTGTCGCAATTTCAGTAGCGATTTCAGTCGGTAATTCGGTGGCGGTTGCTTCTGTGGGAGCATCTACAGTGGTTGGAGGCAATGTTGGCTCGGTAGCTGTGACTTCACCGCCTTGTGATTCACCAGAGTCAGTGGCAATCTCGGTATGAATCTCTACCGTTGGAGCATTGGCGGTTTCCAACGCATGTTGATAATTTTGAGTCTGTTCGGGCGGAGCGACTGTTGCGACACCACCACCACATGCCGCCAAAAATGCTGCAAGTATCAGCATGGATAAAACGACCAGCTTTTTCACCGCGCTATCCCTCCAACCAAAATGTAACTTGATTAATACTATTGGGGCGCTTTACCCACCTGCGCCACTGGCAAGTATAACACTCGATTGCCAAAATATAGAATGGTAAACTCAGCAAACAGTATCAATCCGATTAGAAACCGGTTGTTAGGGCAGCATAGCATTTGGCTAGGTCATTATTTTCCAATCACCACATTATCAATCAGGCGCACTTCGCCAAAAAACACCGCCATACTCAGCAAGGCTTTTTCAACCGGGCCATTCAGTTCCTGCAATGAAATGGGGTCGGCCACACTGACATAATCTACTTTTGCCAATGGTTCGGCTTGGATGATTTGCCGCATAGTGGTACGTAAATGCTCGGCATCACGGCGACCCGACTGCCATTCCTGTTGGGCAGTGGTCAACGCACGATATAACACCGGGGCGGCTTGGCGCTGGGCTGGATTGAGGCGCACATTGCGGCTGCTCATGGCGAGTCCATCGGATTCGCGCAGGGTGGGACAGGCGATAATCTCCAAATTGAACGCTAAATCGCGCACCATTTGACGAATGACGGCAACCTGCTGGGCGTCTTTTTGCCCAAAATAAGCGCGTGTCGGCTGAAACACATTAAATAATTTGGATACCACCGTCGCTACGCCGCGAAAATGGCCGGGACGTGCTGCCCCTTCCAACACTTGAGAAACATGTTCTACCGACACGTAAGTCTGGAAACCCGTTGGGTACATATCACTTTCATCCGGTGTCCAGACGAGATGCACCCCTTCGGCTTGGAGCATGGTTAAATCACGCTCAACGGGGCGTGGATATTTTTCGAGGTCGTCGCGCCGATTAAACTGAATGGGATTGACAAAAATGCTGACTCCCACGCGATCATTTTCTGCCAATGCCTGCCGTACCAATGCCAGATGGCCTTCATGCAGCGCCCCCATTGTCGGCACCAGTCCCCATGTCAGTGCTGGGTCAGCCCAACGAATTTGGCGCACTTCCGCGATGGTTCTGACAACCTGCATGGTTTATACCTTCTGTTCTAATGGATATAATCACCTCGATTGTATATTCCGGTGTGCCTTCCCAACAGGGGGCTTATAGTGAGTGACCAATTTGAACTCTATGATTTGCGTGTAACGGTAATTGAAATCAAAGGCCGCTCGGTATGTGGCCTGCAAGTTGGAGATTATTTTGAACTGACCGAGAGCAGCCGTTTACATATCCCCGCCAATAAACATTTTTGCATCTACGCGCTCAGTTCGGTGCTGCCCCTGCTTTCTGCCAAACAGCGCGAATTGCACCCCAATGATTGGATGGAAAAAGATTCATTGGTGGCCTGCCCTGATCCCGACGAGCAGTTGATTATGAAAATCGAGCGCATTGCCCGCCGCACCCTCAACACGGATGAATTAACCTAGATGGCCTCTCAAAAACCGCGTGAAATCAGCATCGCCTTTCAAACCGACAAAACTCCGGCCCAATATATCGCATTGGCGCAATTGGTGAATCAATATGATTTTGATGCTGTTACTGTTTACTGCGATGCGCCATTCCAGCCGAGTTATGGCCCATTATTGTTGATGGCTCCCCACATCACTCGCGCAAGACTTGGTCCCGCTGCCATTTCGCCATCGCGCATCCACCCGCTGGATATTGCCGCCGAAACCGCTTTATTGGCACAGTTGGCACAGGGAGGAGTGTATCTCGGGATTGCACGCGGGGCATGGTTAGCCGAACACGGCATTACGGAGTTGACCCCGCCCCTGCAAGCCATCCGTGAAGCCATTGAGATCATCCGCTATACGCTGGCGGGACAATCCGGCGGGTATCAGGGCCAGATTTATCAAATAGCTGAACATGTCACCGCGCCTTATCCACTCCCCTCGCAAAAAATCCCATTGCTGATTGGCACATGGGGGCAAAATCTCTGTGCGCTGGCAGGTGAATTGGCCGATGAGGTCAAAGTGGGAGGGTCAGCCAATCCTGCCCTTGTACCCATTATTCAGCAATATATCGCAAGGGGGGAACAAAAAGCGGGCCGTCCTCTTGGCGCGGTAGGGGTAGTCATGGGGGCGGTTACAGTAGCCGATGATGACCGCGCACAGGCCCGTTATGCTGCCCGTCGTTCATTAGTGCTCTATTTGCCTGTGGTCGCCACGCTTGACCCGACGGTTAATATCGAGCCGGAACTGATTGAACGCCTGCGCCAACATGCCAATCACCACGAATATGACGCAGCGGCCCATTTGATTTCGGATGATGTATTGGATCGTTTTGCGTTTGCGGGGAATGCAAATGACTTGATTCGACAGGCGGAACAATTATTTGAGGCCGGGGCGCACCGCATTGAATTTGGTACACCACACGGCCTCAGTAAGCCCGAAGTGGGAATTCGGATTTTAGGCGAAAAGGTTAGTCCTGCCCTGAATTCCTAAAATCACTGTGCAGGCGTGATGGGGAAAACGGCATATGCCAATGGCGGAAGTTCCAATCGAAATCCGCTTGGATAACCGCACCCGCCATAAACCGTAGGGCCGCACCAAACAACAGCACACTGGCAAGATCAATATGCACCAAGTCTACCAGATTGCTCCCGATCAGTGGCCCAACAAACATCGCCGCAAACAGCACCTGTGTATATACCCGTGTATAGCGCGTCGCGTTTTCAAGTGGGGTGCTTTCACTGAAAAAACTGAAGGTTGAGTTACCTGCTAATGTCCACGATGCACCAGACAACGCACCCCCAATTAGGGTAAATGCCAAAGCCGGGGACATCGCGTTAATTGCCGCTGCAACCCCTGTACCCATCAGCCCAATCGCTACCGAGCTACGACTTCCAAAGAGCTTGATGATCCGGGTGATATAGAACGAAACGATTGCCGCTGCCGTCAACTCACTTAGCGCATAAAACGCGAGGAAACTTTCATCCGCCCCTAGTTTTTTCATTAAAAACATAGGGGTCATCGCCACAATCGAGAAGAAGGTCATATGAGCAAGACCCGCCACGATTGCAGCCTTACGAAAACCAGTGGCTTTCCAGACGCTTTCTTTATTTTCCTCAACTTCGGGGGTCTCGGCATGGAACAGCACTTTGGTCTGCTTTACATGCCAAAGACTAACCAGCGCCAAAATGAACGCCCCCATGTACATGACTTGATAGTTAAAGGGGAAGGGCGCGTTATCTAACCAGAAACCAAGTGCAAACGCACTGATCCCAACCCCCAGATTCAACGATAGGGCACGCCGACTCAGAAGGGTTGTAATGCGGCTCTTCTCGACAGATTCTCGAATCATCACCAAAAACAGTACAGTCGAAATCCCCTGTGGTAAAGCGGGAATTGCAATCGCAGCTACCAGCCAATAAGGTCGCCATTCGGTAGGTAAAAACGGCGTAAGGGCAGGCAGCAGAAACGCAAACCGCTGTCCTAATGCAGGCCAGTAGAGGGCATGAATCGAATCAGGATAACGCTTGGCCCATTGCCCGGCTAATCCTGCTGAAATAAGTACGATCAGCGCTGGGATTGCTGCCATGAGGCCCAGCAGTGAAGCCGAAGCGCCCAATCGAATAGCGAATGCCGAAAGAAAGTGGGTGGTGGCAGGCAAAGCTAATCCAAACCAACCAATATCTTGGACAAGGTGGTTGAAATTTTCCCGCTCCACAGAGTGAACGGACTCAGTTGTACGTTGCATATATACTCAGCTTTTGGTGTGCGGCAGACACGCAGATAAATAAACTTTGGCCTATTTAGATTAAGCAGGCAATTAAGTATTTTTTCGTCTGCTCGCTATGTGAGTATTATCAGCATATCAGGGAATGAAAACGGATTCAAGAGGGGTAGTCTGATGATTTTCTGACGCTTGGATGATTTGAACAAATCCTAACATCGTAATGAAAAGAGGCGGGTTAATATACCCACCTCTTGTTCCAAACTTACACCGAAATTCAGGTGAACTTAGGCGATTTTCACCCAGCTAAAATACAGGAAGGCATCGCTGGTGTATTCACGATAGTCCAGTTGCAAGCGGTGATAACCAGCGGAAATCGCAATATCCACCGTCAAGGTCACGTTTGGTTGGGTAACCGTGAACGTGTCAATCCCCGCAAAAGCGTTGTCGAGGAAGAAACGCACCCCATCATCCGCTGTTACCGTGAACCGATAGGTGCCTGCCGCGAAATAGACATCCGAGGTAAAGCGGGCGCTGAAATTATCTACGCCGATGTTGCCAGCGGGTGAACCAGCACCCCAGTTGAAAGCAACCGCGCTGTCACTGCGGGTATATACAACCGGAGCGGCCAGTGAGTTGTTGTTGTAAAACTCACCATACCAGACATTAGTTATTGGTGCAACTGGTGTCGCAGTAGGTAGTGTAGTCACTGGGCCGGACGTAATCGGCAAGTTGCCAATGGGTACATTGGTAATGACGTAGGCGGCACTCAGCCAGCCCTGACGTCCGTCCGGAATCTTGACAAGTAACCACAAATTATCGGCAGTACGACCCAATAACTGGACAACGTTGCCACGTGAGACAAAGGTGATCACCGCGAAGTTGGTTCCCGGCCCTTGACGCACATTCAGACGTCCCGTATTAACTGTTGCTGCATTACCCGTAACTGGCGGAATAGGTGTGGGGTTGACAACAGAGCCAGAGAGATCAGGAAGTGAACTTATTGCTACATTGGGCAGAATCAAGGCAGTGGAAACCCAACCCTCCACGCCTGATGCGGTACGAATCTTGGCCCACGTGCCGTTGGTATTGCGGCCCAGTAAGGTAACCGCATTACCCCGGAAAATCTTCGTGAGAACACTGAATTCCGTACCGGGGCCAGAGCGCACATTGAGGGTGTTGGTGCTGACCACTGCGGTGTTGTTGCCCGTGCTGGGGGTACTGCCAGTTCCATAGTTGCTAGTACCGGTTGATGCAGCCGGGAAATTGGGGCCGGTTGGGTTGCTGGCAAGATTGGCCCATGTCAGATAAACAAAGGCGTTGGTGCCATTTTCACGATAGTCTACCTGAATGTGGTGGGTGCCTGCCGTCAAAACGACATCGCGGGTCAAGGTTACACCCGGTTGTGGGCTGTCAAGCGTATTGATGATGGTATTGCTGAAGTCAAAGGTAATCGCAATGCCGTCATCGGCCAGAATATAGAACCGATAGGTGCCTGCCGCGAAGGTAGGCCGTGCGCCCCAACGAACGCTAAATCCATCGGCTGGGACACCACTCGCTGGTGAATTCGTGCCCCAGTTAAAGGCAATCACACCCGTATTGGCACTCAAGACCTTCGGTTCGATGAAATAGGGATTGTTATAGAAATCACCAATCCACGAGGCATTACCGGATTGCAGATTTGCCTCCACTGCTGGGTTTACTTCACTTGATGCTGATGTAGGTTGACTCGCCAGACCAAATAAGGCCATCACTAGGGCGGCCACCACCATCAACGGGATAAATCGTTTCATGATCCTTACCTCTCCTCACACTCGCTGTGCTAAATGGAATTTACTGAAGAAATCCGACTGATTCCCCACCAAAGGAATCATGGCGTGAGTCACGTATTGAATTGATATTTTCATTTTAACAGGAGTTTGTGATAGAAATTCGTTAGCGGAGCATCAACGTTGCATCATCGTAAGGCGTTCGTATCAAAGTAGTGTGGCGGCCTCTTCATCTACCAACCATACTAATCGGCCCTCGGTTGGTTTAACAATCTGCGCAGGTAGTACATCAGGTTGATACGGGCCTTTCAAAACATCACGCAGTCGTTCGGCTTTAGATTTACCAGCCACTAGAAATGTGACCTGCGCCGCCGCATTAATCACAGGCGGGGTTAGAGTCAATCGCCATGTTTCCAGTTTTTCGACATAATGGCCGATGACCCAGCGATTTTGTTCGTGAATCGCTGCCGTACCGGGGAATAATGAGGCAGTGTGTCCGTCATCCCCCATCCCCAGTAAGATAAGATTAAATACTGGCAAGCCATTGCCAAAAAAAATCCGTAACTGCTGCTCATATTCTGCTGAGGCCTGTGCAGGATCAATATCCCCGTGCATGGGGTGGATATTTTCCGGCAGTAGTGGCACATATTGTAAAAGTACCTCACGAGCCATGCGATAGTTGCTATCGGGGTGATCGGGGGGGACACAGCGCTCATCCCCCCAAAAAATATGAACATGCGGCCATTCAATTTGGTTGGCATAGGGTTCGCGGGCCAACAGTTGATAGAGGGCTTTGGGGGTTGAACCACCTGAGAGGGCCACTGTAAAACGACCCTGTTCGCTGATGGCGGGTTTGGATAGGGTCACGAACAATTCTGCCGCTGCATGGGCAAGATGATTCGCATCTGGATAGCGACGAACTTCACTCATTTTGCGTCACCATTTTTTGCAGCATCCATGCCTTCGAGTTGCAACCAAACCCGACCCTTGCCCATCAAATCATCGGCTTCTTTTGGTCCCCAAGACCCAACCGGATACGTCACTAATGGCGGCGCTTTGGGCGAAGTTTCCCAACCATGAATCACAGGATCAATGATTTTCCACGCATATTCAATATTGTCGCTGCGGGTAAACAGGGTGGCGTCACCATTTAGCGCATCATGTAGCAGGCGCTCATAGGCATCGGGGATCAGACATTCACCGAACGATGTTGAATAATCAAAATCCATTACCACCGAGCGCGTCACATTCGCATCCGGCATCTTGGCCTCAAATTTCAGTGATGTACCTTCGTCGGGTTGAATGCGAATCGTCAGCACATTGTTGGTAAAGCTCTCATCTGTGCCATTCTCAAACATACTGAGTGGTGGTCGGCGGAACACGACGTTAATCTCGCTGGTCTTGGCTGCCAGTGCTTTTCCAGAGCGTAGATAGAACGGCACACCTTCCCAGCGCCAGTTGTTGATATAGAGTTTGAGTGCCGCATACGTGGGCGTTTGGGAATTGGGGGCAACCCCTTCTATTCCACAATAGCCGTCATATTGTGCCCAGACTGTATCCTTCAGATTAATGGGAGGAATGGCGGCGAACACTTTGGATTTCTCATTTCGCAGCGCATCAGCATCGAGCGAGGAAGGCGGCTCTTTGGTGACCAGCGCCAGCAATTGTAAGAGGTGGTTTTGGAACATATCGCGCACCACCCCTGACTGGTCATAATAGCCTGCGCGATGCCCGACATCTACGCTTTCCGAAACGGTGATCTGGACATGGTCTACATAATTGCGATTCCACACGGGTTCTAAAATCGTGTTGGCAAAACGCAGAAACAGGATATTTTGAGCGGTTTCTTTACCGAGATAGTGGTCAATCCGGTAAAGCTGCTCCTCTTTGAAGATTTTGTGGAGTGCCCAATTTAACTGCTGGGCCGATGCCAAATCCACCCCAAACGGCTTTTCAACAATCAGTCGTCGCCAGCCATTACGTTCATCGGCCATTTCAGTGAGACCGAGATTTTCCGCTGTTGGAATATACAGCGAGGGGGCAGTGGAAAGATAGTACAACCGATTGGCCTTGTTATCCTCCAGATCATTCAGGAACTTGTGTAATTCATGCACATCTTCCAGCTTGGTACTGTCACCAGCGTGATAATAGATACACTCCGCGAATCTGGCCCAGCGTCGGGGGTTGTAGGTCGCCGCGCTAAATTCCTTGACTCCCTCTTCGACCTTGCTGCGAAAATCCTCATGTGAAAATGGGGAACGTGACACCCCCACCACAGAAAATTTTTCTGGCAGGCGGTGTTTGAGATGGAGATTATACAAAGCGGGAATCAGCTTACGATTGGTGAGATCACCCGAAGCGCCGAAGATTACAACAGTGGTTTGCCGGGTAGTAGACATAATGTATTCCCTCGTGATGGCCCGTGTTTATTCGTGTTTGACCGCATGTCCGCCAAATTGATTACGCATGGCTGCCAGCAATTTAGCAGCGTAGCTGTCTTCTTGACGGCTGATGAACCGCATCAGCAATGACATAATGATAACTGGGGCGGGCACATCTTGGTCAATGGATTCAAAAACCGTCCAGCGCCCCTCGCCCGAATCCGCCACCCAGCCTTTGATTCCGGGGAGTTCAGGATCGGCTTTGAGTGCATTGGCCGTGAGATCAAGCAGCCACGACCGTACCACGCTGCCATGCCGCCAGATTTCGGCGATTTGGTAGAGGTCGAGATGAAATTCCTCTTTGGCCCACATAATCTCAAAGCCCTCGGCGTAGGCTTGCATCAACCCATATTCAATGCCGTTATGCACCATTTTGACAAAATGGCCTGATCCACTCGGCCCGACATGCCCCCAACCCAAATCGGCACTCGGAGCAAGCGTCTCAAAAATGGGTCGTAGGCGCTCCACGACATCTTTTTCTCCGCCAACCATCATGCTGTAACCTTCTTTGAGTCCCCATACCCCGCCACTGGTGCCAACGTCTACAAAATGCAGACCTTTGGCGCTGACGGCTTCGGCGCGACGCATTGTTTCCTTATAATTGCTGTTGCCACCATCAATAATGACATCTCCAGCGGAGAGTTTTTCGGTCAGAGTCATAATCGTTTTTTCGGTGGGATCGCCCGCCGGAACCATCACCCAAACGGTACGAGGGGCGGTCAATTTTTGGGCGACTTCATCCAATGTACGTGCGCCAATAGCTCCTTCAGCCTCAGATGCACGAATCGCGTCTTCACTTAAGTCAAAGGCAACAACCTCATGTCCACCCTGCAACAGGCGTTTGGTCATATTGGCACCCATTCGCCCCAAGCCCACCATTGCAATCCGCATATGCTGCTCCTTAGAGATTTGCCAAGAACTATTGAGATACTGCGTTGCTCATACTAATTGGACTCAACCTGAGCGCCGAATGTTACGGATGCCATCTGCCCCTGCCACAATGACCTCCGACGCGACACCGATAAAAAAACCATGCTCCACAACGCCAGTGCGCACCTTGATTTTTTCTGCCAGTTCCGCTAAAGCCGCAGGTGTCGTCAATGGATCAAACTTGCAGTCAATAATGAAATTGCCCTGATCGGTCTTGAAAGGGGATCCATCGTTTGCCATCCGCTGTTTTGGTCTGCCTCCCAATCCCTCCAAAAACGCTAGATGGGTTGTCCAGCCAAATGGGATGACCTCAATCGGCAGGGCAAACTTGGTGCATAATGCTCCTGACAGTTTGGATTCATCTACCACGATAATTTCGCGTTTGCTGGCCTGCGCCACCATTTTTTCACGCAGCAGTGCCCCGCCCCCACCCTTAATCACTTCCAACTGAGGGTCAACTTCGTCCGCCCCATCAATGGTCAAATCTATAAGGGGGGTTTCTTCAAGTGTGGTAATTGGAATATCCAACCTGCGGGCTTCTAATTCAATTTGCTGCGAACACGGCACCCCTAGAACATTTTTCAGCGTACCTAATTGAATCAGCGCACCAATCTGGCGAACGGCATAAATGGCTGTGCTGCCATGCCCCAACCCAACTACCATGCCAGATTTGACCTGCTCAACAGCGCGTTCTGCCGCTTGTCGTTTCAATTCATCAATCGTTTGACTCATGTTCCCATAATCTTTTTGCATAGCGAAATGTGTTCAGTATACTCCCCCTCACTATTTTGCCCAATGTTACCGGAGACGCTGCCATGAATTTACGCCCCCTCGGTACAACAGGTTTATCGGTTACACCTATCGGATTAGGTTTAGCGGCACTCGGCAGACCGGGATATGTCAATTTGGGCCATGCCGAGGATTTAAACCATAATTACGATGTCGCCGCGATGCAAGCCCATACTCATGCAATGTTGGATGCGGCTTGGCAGGCAGAAGTCCGCTATTTTGATGCCGCTCGTTCGTATGGTCGCGCTGAGGAATTTTTGGGTAATTGGTTGCGGGGGCGGGCCATTCACGTCGGGGATGTCACCGTCGGCTCGAAATGGGGCTACACCTATACAGCAGATTGGCAGGTCGAAGCTGAACACCACGAAATCAAAGAGCACACCCTCCCTGTTTTGCAGCGTCAATGGGCCGAAACACAGGCCAACTTGGGTGCTTATCTTCAACTGTATCAGATTCACTCCGCAACCTCTGAAAGCGGCGTGCTGACGAACTTTGAAGTGCTTAACGAATTGGCGCGTCTGAAAAATCAGGGTCTTAAAATTGGGCTGACATTAAGTGGCCCCGATCAGGTCGAAACCCTCCACATGGCGATGTCAATTCGGATAGATGGTCTACTGCTGTTTGATTGTGTGCAGGCCACCTATAATCTGTTAGAAACGTCCGCGGCCCCGGCGCTCCAAGAAGCCCATGCCGCTGGAATGGGAGTGATTATCAAAGAGGCTCTTGCCAATGGACGCCTGACTCCCCGCAATCACGACGCCGAATTTGCCGAAACGATGCGTCAACTCAAACAACAGGCGAACCGACTGAACACCACCCTAGATGGATTGGCCCTTGCCGCTGTGCTGCATCAATCGTGGGCGGATGTTGTATTGAGTGGTGCTGCGACCCTTGAACATCTACGAGCCAATCTTAAGGCGCTTGAAGTCCGGTGGGATGAGGAGGTAACTTCTGAGTTAGGCAAAATCACCGAACCGCCCTCGATTTATTGGAAACGACGAAAGACAATGACTTGGAATTGAGTTAAACTTTTCACAAACTTTTGAGAGTATGGAGATTTACAGTGATTACAGTTGAAATCCACCCCGATGCGATTGCAGCAATTGTGCATGGCTATCATGGTGCCCCGTTTGATGTTCTCGGCCCACACAAAATTGATGAAAACACGGTGTCATTCCGAGCCTATTGCCCAACCGCGCAAAAGTTGACGTTGCTGCTCGGCAATCAACGTATTCCCATGAATCGGCTGTGGGACGAGGGGTTTTTTGAAATCACTGTCGAAACCAGTTGGCCCGGCCCGCATTATCAATTGGAAGCCGAGGTTCACTTTGCAAGTCATAAACGGACTGATGTGTTTGCCGATCCCTATGCCTTTCCCGCTTTTTTGAGTGATTTTGACCTCTATCTATTAGGGGAGGGCCGCCATTTAACCAGTTACGAAAAACTCGGCGCTCATCTGGTAGAGATTGAAGGCATCGCCGGGGTTCATTTTGCCGTATGGGCACCCAATGCCTACCGGATTAGTGTCATTGGTGATTTTAACGGGTGGAACGAGACCAGCCATCCCATGCAGCGACGCGGCGTCAGCGGCATCTGGGAGTTGTTTATCCCCGGTCTAAAAGAAGGCGAAACTTATAAATTTGATTTGCGTTCGCGCTTTGATGATTTTCATGTCCAGAAAGCCGACCCTTATGCGTTTGCCGCCGAAGTTCGGCCCAAAACGGCCTCGGTAGTAACCAATCTGGAAAATTATGAATGGCGCGACGATACATGGCTAGAAGCACGTGCCAAAAGTGACCCCCTCAAACAGCCTGTCTCAATTTATGAAGTTCATTTGGGTTCATGGCGGCGCAAAGAGGGCAATGAATGGCTCACCTACCGAGAACTCGCTGATTCGCTGGTACAGTACGTCCAAGCGATGGGCTATACCCACATTGAATTGATGCCCGTCGCCGAACACCCCTTTGATGGCTCGTGGGGCTATCAGGTTACAGGCTATTTCGCGCCGACAGCCCGCTACGGCTCACCGACTGATTTTATGTATCTGGTGGATCAATGTCACCAAAACAATATCGGCGTCATTTTAGATTGGGTTCCGGCGCACTTCCCTAAAGATGGACACGGCCTTGCCTATTTTGATGGCACCCATCTGTATGAACATGCCGATACGCGCAAGGGTGAACATCCCGATTGGGGCACACTCATCTTTAATTTTGGCCGCAATGAAGTCCGCAACTTTCTACTGTCCAATGCGCTGTTCTGGCTGAAAAAATATCACATTGACGGCCTGCGGGTAGATGCGGTGTCCTCCATGCTCTATCTCGATTTTTCGCGCCAAGCAGGTCAATGGCTGCCAAATCAATATGGCGGCAGAGAAAATATTGAGGCGATTCACTTCTTACGCGAAGTCAACGAAATTGTACACAGCGAATCCCCCGGCGTGTTGATGATTGCTGAAGAATCTACCGCTTGGCCGATGGTTTCTCGCCCGACCTACATTGGCGGACTTGGCTTCACCTTCAAATGGAACATGGGGTGGATGCATGACACGTTGGATTACATCCAAAAAGACCCTGTGTATCGGCGTTATGCCCACAACCGCATCACTTTCTCGCTGTTCTATGCCTTTAGCGAAAATTTTGTCCTTTCGCTCTCTCACGATGAGGTCGTACATGGCAAGGGGTCACTGGTTAACAAAGCGTCTGGCGATTGGTGGCAAAAATTTGCGACGGTGCGCTTGTTGGCAGGCTATCAATATACGCACCCCGGCAAAAAGCTGAATTTCATGGGGCAGGAGATTGGGCAATGGCGCGAATGGAGCGAAGAACGCAGTCTTGATTGGCATCTGTTGGAATTACCGACCCATGCCCACTTGAATCAATGGATGCGTGATCTCAATACCTTCTACAAATCCCAGCCTGCCCTGTATCAAAACGATTTTTCGCACGAGGGCTTCCGCTGGATTGAACCCAACGACGCCGACCAAAGCGTATATAGTTATATCCGGTTCGCCGATGACAAGTCGGATTTCATTGTGGTCGCCTGCAATTTCACCCCCATCCCACGTTATCACTACCGTATCGGTGTTCCGGAAGCAGGCCACTATAAAGAAGTTCTCAACAGCGATGCGGGCATTTATGGCGGTGGCAATATCGGGAACTACGGGGGTGTGACCAGCGAAGAAATGACTTCTCATGGCTTCCCCCATAGCTTAACCTTGACTCTACCACCACTTGGCATCGTGGTTTTTAAGTTGGAGCGAGCAAAACCACCGGTAGCCAAACGACCTGCTAGTAAGCCGTCTAAATCCAAACCACCCAAAGGCAAATCAGAGTGAGCCAGTCATCGCCTTCGTATTACCACGATTTGAGCGTTTTTAGTGATTGGGTCGAGGCGGCGGCCCGACAGCAGACGCTTTTCCCGATGGCTATGCCCGGCCCTACCACGCAACAGCGGGTACGCGAAGTGCTGGGTTTTTGTGAAGGCGATGAAACCCCATTCGATGTTGAAGTCAACCAACAATGGGAAAAAGATGGATTGGTCGGTGAAGCCATTTCATGGTCAGTCGGCTATGGGCCACGTACCGAGGCTTGGCTGTTAAAACCAGCGAATGCCACTGGCCCTTTACCCGGAGTGGTGGCCCTCTATGAACACGGCGGGTTCAAATATCTAGGTAAGGAAAAAATCGCCATTGGGCCAACCGACCCACCGCCATTTATGCAAAACTGGTGGGACAAGTATTATGGTGGACGGCCCTTTGCGAGTGCCCTTGCCCATGAAGGATTCGCCGTACTTATCCATGATCCGTTTCTGTGGGGCAGCCGTCGCTTTCCCCAAGACGTGATGCCTGATTGGACAACTTCTGCCTTCAGGGGGTTGAAAGACAGCAACTGGCTCAATTACGACATTCCCTATGAAATCGGCCTTTATAATTTTGCCGCCTCACAGCATGAGCATCAGGTCGAAAAATTATGCACCGTTTTGGGGACGACACTGGCGGGAGTCGTTAGTCATGAAGACCGCATTGCCGTAAATTATTTGCGCTCAAGATCAGATGTAGATGCTCACCACATTGGCTGTGTTGGGCTATCCGGGGGAGGGGCACGTGCCGCCCTTCTGCAAGCCACCCATCCCCAGCTGCACGCCACCGTCGTTGTAGCGATGATGGCTTCGTATGCCGAGATGCTTAATCGAGATGTCACTCGCCATACATGGCTGTTTTTCCCAAAGGGGTGGTCAAGATTTGGCGATTGGCCGGATTTAGCCGCTTGTCGTGCGCCATCCCCTCTGATGGTTCAATACAATCTTGAGGACGAGCTTTTTGCGCGGGAAGCCATGCAAGCTGCCCATCAGCGTTTAGCGCAACATTATACGGCGGTGGGATGTGCGGATGCCTATCAAGGCGAATTTTATACTGGCCCCCACAAATTTGATCTAGCCATGCAAGAATCGGCTTTTAAATGGTTGGCTACCTGTCTAAAAGGAGTTGGTGGCTAGGCTATAGACTCAATACCGATTTTAGACTTCGACCTAATAAAATTTGTATTTTAATTTAGTGACAATTCTTGGTAAACTATACGTTATAACTGCGTTCGATTCCGGTTATAACCCGATTGCATTCTATTTGAGGCGACCTCCTATGAGCAAAAAGCGATTGCTTATTATTGAAGACGATGCTGATTTGGCAGAACTGTTGGTGACTTTTTTCAACAGCCAAGGCTATGAAGTGCTGCAAGCAGATACAGGGTTGGAGGGCATTGCTTTAGCCCGTTCCAAATTCCCCAATCTCATTTTATTGGATGTCATGCTGCCCGATATGCAGGGTTTTGATGTCTGTCAAGAACTGCGGATGGCAACGCTGACCAAATACATTCCAATCACCTTTTTGACCCAACGCGATGCACGTGCCGACAAAGTGGCGGCTCTTGAACTTGGTGCGGACGATTATGTCACCAAACCCTTTGACATCGAAGAACTGCGCCTGCGTGTACAAGGCTCGATTCGACGCGCTACCCGCGACCATTTGCACGAACCCCGCACAGGATTACCTACTGGTCGCCTCATTCAAGATGAATATGAGCGTCTGCGGGATCGGGAAGGTTGGCATTATCTCTCGCTTAAAATCGCCCACTTTGACGCCTTCCGTGATTTATATGGCTTCATTGCTGCTGACCAAGCTCTAGCCCTTGCTTCTAAAGTCCTAACCGAAACCATCGCGGCTTTTGGAACACAGGACGATTTTATCGGGAGCAGTGGTGAAAATACCTTTGCAGTCTTCACCCATACCCATGACATTGAGGGTTTCCGGACCTCGTTGATTCAGAATTTCAAATCGCGCATCGAATCCGTTTATAACTTTAGCGATTTGGAACAGGGCTATATCGTCGTAGGGAAAGATACCTTGCAAGAAGAGCGCATCCCACTGATGAGTATCGAACTAACCACCCATGTGGCAACCGAAGATTTGGATTTAGTCGTCTAGGTCAGGTATCGGAATAGCACTCTATCGCTTTCTATGCTACACTTCGTCGCGTTAAAAACTGGAAGATAATCCAACCAAAATTTGGTTTTTATGCGACGAACACAACGTTTAACCCGCAGCCTCCTTGACCGTGTATTGGGCGGCGTTTGCGGCGGATTAGGAACTTACATCGGCATCAGTCCTTGGTGGGTACGCATTACCTTTATTGCGCTGACCATCTTCACTGTTGGCACGGGACTGCTGCTCTATCTCACCCTCTGGCTCGCAATCCCCGAACAGACATTAGGCGATATTCAAGGTATGACAGGCAGTTCACCACGCCGCGTCAGCCCCGAAACATTGGTGCTGATTGGCGCGGGGATTATTTTGGTTGGCCTGCTGGTCTTGGCCTTTAATCTGGGGGTATTAAGCAATACCAACGGCGGGGCACTGCTGCCCTTTGCAATTATTCTGCTTGGCCTTACCCTATTGGCGCAGCAATTGAGGAGAGCCGCTCGGTGAATATCTCCCGCCCCAATTTCATGTGGCCCGTGCTGATTATCGGAATTGGTCTATTCTTGCTGCTGGTTCAAATAGAGGTTGTTCCCGAAGCCATTGGCGATTTATTCATCCGATCATGGCCCATGCTGCTGGTCATCTTCGGCTTGAATATTTTACTAGGGGGGCGCATTCGTTATGCCAATTGGGTTATTTTGATCGCTTCGATTGTGCTGGTGGTCGTGGTTGGCAACTTGGCCTATGCCGAACGTCGTGGTGAATATCGCAACGATTACAAAGAATCGCGGCTCGAAGTTTTGCCCCCTGAAATCCAGTCGCTCACCGTTGACATTGAAGTGAAGTCTACCCGCGCCACCATCAGTGCTGCCCCCAATGCTAGTCAAATTATCGCTCGTTTTGAAGGCAGCACCGAAAGCGATGTCAAAATTGATTTAGCGATTGATGGGACAGCCGCCACCCTTACGATCACCGAAACCACCTCCGGTGTATTACCCAAATTAGATGAGGTCGGACGGGGTACCCTTAATGTCTATTTGCCAGTCAATGTGCCCATTGCGAATCTGCGCTATCTGGCTGACGACGGCGCGATGACGGTGGACTTGCGCCCGTTGATTGTCCAAGTGCTGGATATTCAACTCAAGCGCGGCAATATGGCGCTCTATGTGCCAACACAAGGGCAGATTTTGCAGGATATTGTTCGGGTCGAAAATGGCAACTTGCACATGTTTGTACCCGACAACGATACTTATCTTCGTCTAAGTCTGAGAGACGGAGCGGAAAAACCGACCTTTGTGCCAGAATTGGAAGGAGCGCAGTATGAATTATTGGGGAGCGATTTATTAGTTCCCGGTATTGCCAATCCGCGTATTCTGCTGCGTGTGGAAGTGGATGGCACATTTACAATTGATTTTAGTGCCAGCTAAAATTTTTTCGTTTACATTACCGAACAAATATTCTATAATTTCTATACGAAGAGAAATTCTTCCATCACAATTCTTACATGAGGCGTTAATAAAGATGGGCTATAATAGCCGTTATTTGACCGATGCCCTAGAGGACAGCAATTTGGCAACTTTTGAACGGGTCGGTGTGTTGGCTCATCCCTCGCGCTCCAATACCGCACTGCTGGCTGAACGGATAGCTGATTCGCTTCGACAACGCAGCCTTGATGTGTGGGTGTTTACCGATTGGAATGCTGATAGAATTCGTCCCCATGTCAAAGATTCGGATATGGTAGTAGCCATTGGTGGGGATGGTGCCATGCTGCATACCGCACGGGTTTGTGCCCCTTTGGATGTCCCCATATTTGGCCTTAACGCTGGGTATCTAGGATTTTTAACTGAATCCAGTCCAGAACATTGGGAAGCCTCCTTAGGTCGAGTGCTAGACGGGGATTATTGGGTCGAAGAACGTATGATGATTATGGGTGAAATCTGGCAGGGGGGGATTTGTATCGCCATTGATGAAGCGCTAAACGATGTTGTGATTAGTCGCGGCGCAGTGGCTCGGTCAGTCCATTTGGAGACCTTTATCAATGATACATGGACGACTACCTATAATGCCGATGGCCTTATTATTGCCACCCCGACTGGCTCAACCGCCTATGCTTTGGCGACTGGTGGGCCAATTCTGCCGCCAGATTTACGCAATATTTTGGTAACACCCGTTGCGCCCCATCTGAGCATGGATCGCTCGTTGGTCTTATCTGAAAATTCGGTCATCAAGGTGGTGGTCGCCCCGCGCAATTCTGTCCCGGAAGTCGTTATCACAGTGGATGGGGAAGCCATCGCGCAAATCGGCGTAGATGATTCGGTCATTATTCGTGCCAGCCAAAAAACCAGTCGGTTTATCCGCCTGCGTGAAAAAGGCTATTTTTTTCGGTCACTCTTAGACCGACTTGAACCAAAGTTGGTATCGCGCAGCCAACGCGATTCAACCAATCAATAATCGAGTGGAGTGTTTGGTGGATGACGGCTCCGGTTGAAACAACCCAAGAAAAGATTTACTGTAGCAAATCCAATTGCCCCGGCAGCACTGGCCTTAAATGTTATCGCACGGGTGTCCCCATCTGCATGAAATGTGCAGTCAAGACCCCCGTCGGATATATCAGCAAAGAGGCTGCCCGCGAACAAGCCGATAAATATTTCAATATCGCCAGCTACGACTATATCATCGCCACCGTCGTCGCGTTTGGGTCACTACTCGTCAGTGGGTTTGTATTGGTGCGATTTATTCCAATTTTCTATTTCATGTTCCTAATCGGTGGAGCGGTTGGCGGGGGCATTGCCGAAGTTGTATGGCGGGCTATACGATATAAACGCGGACGCTATACGACCTATGCGGTAGGGATTGGCATGATCGCCGCCACATTGTTTTTGATGCTGTTTAGCCCACTTAACGGGGCTATTTTCGGCGGGGTAGCGACGAGTGTTGCCTTAGGTCGCTTCCGTTTTCAGTTGCGTGTTTAGTATTGAATTGAGTAGGGGCAGAGACGGCTTATGCTGGTTGAACTGCATATCAAAGATTTTGCCATCATTAACGAACTGCATTTGGAATTTGGCGAGGGATTTAACGTCATCACCGGGGAAACCGGCGCAGGCAAATCCATCCTGATAGATGCAGTCAACTTTGTATTGGGGGTAGGCAGCGGCAAGGATTTTATCCGCAGTGGCGCTCAACAAACCACTGTCGAGGCGTCTTTCCGTGTCCCGGATGTGCTGCAAGCCCATATTCAAAGTTATCTGGACGAAGAAGCCATCGAATATGACTCTGTGGCAGAACTGCACCTCGCCCGTGAATATCGCTCGAATGGGCGTAACGTGGCACGGGTAAATGGCAGTGTGTGTAAAGCAACCACCTACCGCGAAATTGGGGATTTGCTGCTCGATATTCATGGGCAAAACGAACACCTCTCCTTGCTCAATCCACGCCAGCATATTTACCTATTGGATCGCTTTGCCGAACTGGAAAATGAACGCCATGTCGTCACCACGTTGGTACGTAAATTCCAAGCTGTCCACCGCGAAATGGAAGATTTGCAGCACAACGAGGCCGAACTCGCCCGCCGCATGGACATTTTGCAGTATCAGATAGATGAGATTCAAAATGCCAAACTGCGTGCTGATGAGGAAGATCAACTGCGCGAAGAAAGTAATCGCCTTGCCAATGCCGAAAAACTGCGCGAGCATACCCTTGAAATCGAACGCCTTTTGTTTGGCGGCACACGTGGCACACCCGGCGCTGTTGAACAGGTCAGCCAGACCGCCCTCTTGCTAGAAAAAGCAGTCAAATTCGACGCAGGTCTGCAAGAATTAACCGAACTTGCCGACAGCATCACCATTCAGGTAGAAGAATTTGCTCAGACAGTGCGCCGATATGCCGAAAACATTGATTTGTCGCCGGGGCGGATTGATGAGGTCGAAATTCGGTTGCAACAAATCACGACGCTCAAACGCAAATATGGCGGTACGATTGAGGCTGTCCTCGAATTTGCCGAAAAAGCGCGGCGTGAACTCGACAATATCACCCACAGCGAAGAACGCCTAGCGGAATTGGAAATTGAGGCCGACACTTTGCTGCATCAGGTAGGCGAGGCCGCCTATCGTTTGAGTCAGCGCCGCAAAGCCGCCGCCGCACGCTTGAGCGCCGAAATCATGACCGAACTCAAAGACCTACGCATGGAAGCTGCTCGTTTTGAAGTCGCCGTTGAACAGCAGGAAATGGTAGACGGTTGTTTTGTGGGCGATGAACGTTTTGCTTTTGATCTCAACGGCATTGACCATGTAGAATTCATGATTTCGACCAACTATGGCGAGCCGATTATGCCTCTCGCCAAAATCGCCTCCGGGGGTGAAACGGCCCGTGCGATGCTGGCCTTGAAAAACGTGTTGACCAATGCCGATCACACCCCAACCCTGATTTTTGATGAGGTGGATCAGGGCATCGGTGGGCGTTTGGGCATTGTCATTGGCGAAAAACTGTGGCGTTTGACAGGCAGCCATCAGGTGTTGTGTGTCACCCATTTAGCCCAAGTTGCCAGCTTTGCTGATACGCATTTTAAAGTGAGCAAGCACGTCAGCGGCAACCGCACCGTTACCGACATCGAGCGCCTGTACGATTCGGCCCGTGTCGAAGAAATTACGCAAATGTTGGGGTCGGAAACCGAAAGTGCCCGTCTGAATGCCCATGAACTGTTGGGGCTGGCCCGGCAAACCAAGATGTCCCAGCAAGTGCGTTTGTTATGATTATTTTTGCAGGGGGCAGTCGAAAATTGCCCCTTGTTACCAACCCTGAAACCTCATGCACATCGAGCATTTGTCTCTCAAGAATTTTCGCAACTACATCCGCCTTGAATTGTCATTAACACAGGGCGCGGTAGTGATTCACGGGGCAAATGCTCAAGGCAAAACCAGCCTGCTCGAAGCCATTTATTATCTCGCCACCAGCAGTTCCCCCTATACCAATTCGGATCGGCAGTTGATGAATTGGAATATGGATGGCGAATTTATGCCGTTCACACAGGTCAGTGCGGATATTATTCTGTCCAGCCATGTTATGAATCATGCCGAGATTATCCTATTTAAAGATCAGACCCCCGATGGTGGCGAACGTTTCCGTAAAGAGGTCAAAATCAACGGGGTATCCCGGCGTGGGTCAGATTTGTTGGGGCTGCTGGCGGTGGTGATGTTTTTGCCGCAGGATATGTCACTGGTCGAAGGACCGCCCGCCGGGCGCCGCCGCTATCTTGACATCGCCCTCTGTCAAACCGACAATGCCTATGCCCAAGCCCTCAGCACCTTTGAAAAAGCCCTGACCCAGCGTAATGCTCTGTTGCGCCGCATCGGGGATGGTTTTGCCTCCCCTGCCGAATTGGAGTATTGGGATGTGCAAATTGCCGAGGCTGCTGGGATTTTGATTGCGGGCCGCCAGCGATTTATTCGTGAATTGGAACGTCTTGCCCAGCGAGTACATCGAGATTTAAGTGGTCGTTTGGAAGATTTGGAATTGGTCTATCAACCCAGTTTTGAGCCGACTTTTGAAGGCGACGGTCAGCGCTCATTTAACGCCCTCGGCCTCGATTTGCACCGCCAACTTCCCCCTGAAGACATTGTGCCACAATATCGTGAGGCATTGATGGCTTCGCGCAGTGATGAAATTGCACGCGGCATGACCCTGATTGGCCCGCAGCGTGATGAAATGCGCTTTCTGGTTAACGGGCGCGATTTGGGCACTTATGGCTCACGCGGCCAGACCCGCACAGGGATATTGGCGCTGAAATTAGCTGAACTGGAATGGATGCACCGCACCCTCAACGAATGGCCTGTGCTGCTGTTGGATGAAGTGTTTGCCGAATTAGATGCTGACCGCCGCAGTTATCTCATAGACCGCATCAAGGATGTCAATCAAGTCCTGTTGACCACCACCGAAATTTCGACCCTCGCCCCCGAATTTTTGCATAAGGCGGCCTTGTGGCAGGTGCGGGATGGTCAAATCACTATTGTGGAAGCAAGGGGCGCTTAGAGGGTGTACCTGCCTGTCGCGGATATTGGGCAGGTGTGGGGCGGATTTTTTCCATCACAATCAAATAATGGGTTTCTTCAACCCCCGGCAGTTCCACCCGATGATTCGCCGTCACCTTGCCGCCGAGTATTTTTAGAGCATAGGCCGCTTCGTCAATTTCCCGCGCCGCACTTTCACCCTTCATCGCCACGCAAATTCCCCCAACTTTACATAAGGGCAGTAGGTATTCCGCTAAAACGGGTAAATGAGCAACTGCACGGGCCACCACAACATCCTGTTTTTCGCGGTATGCCCTATTCTGTCCGGCATCCTCGGCTCGGGAGGTCACGACCTGCACATTCGATAATTGCAGTGTCTCCACCATATGCGATAAAAATGCCGTCTTTTTGCCAACCGAGTCCATCAGGGTGAGTCCAATATCCGGGCGGATAATCTTCAGTACAAGGCCGGGAAACCCTGCCCCCGTGCCCACATCTATCAGCCGCGCCTTTTGCGGAATTTGAATATGCCCCAACAACGAAATCGAGTCTAAGAAATGGCGCGTTTCGACAGCATCGGGGTCGGTGATGGCGGTCAAATTGGCGCGGTGTTCGTTCCAATCAAGCATTTCGCGGGCGTAGGTCGCCAATTGTTCACGCATGGCGAGGGATAATTCGACGCCGAATTTTTGGGCCGCATTTTCGGCAAGGCGTTGGGGTTGCACTATGATTTACGCCTCTTGCTTGGCGGCGATTTGAGATTTCGGCGGGTGGTTGCCAGCCAACATACCACGCACCGATAAATCTTCATCCAATAAAGGCCAATGGATTCCGCTAAAACCGAGTTCGACCACCGTCAATTCTTCGGGAGAGGCCTCTTTTAGGCGCGGATACCAGTCCAGCGGAGTAGCGATTATACGTCCATCTTGCAAGGTCACTTTTAGAAAATCATCACTGATTTCAACGGCGGTTGGACGATCTTTTTCATGCGGCTGATAATAATAAATTGGCATCTCTATCAATATTCCAAATAAATCTGGCGGGCATGGTTCTGCATTTTTCACATCCCCACACCCGTCGTACTATCAATTCACGTTATTTTTTGCGGCCAAACTTCGCTTCTAACACTTCCAGCAAAGTTGGTTGACCGATTTCCTGTAATTCATAACGCACACGCAGCATTGGCTTGTTGGCTTCCAAAATCCGCCCCAAGTCAATCGGCGTACCGACGACGACAATATCAGCCTCGGTGCGGTTGATGGTCTCTTCGAGGTCATCCCGTTGTGCATCCCCATAACCCATCGCGGGGAGCAGCGTGCCAATCTTGGGATAATGCTCAAACGTCTCGGTGATACTGCCAACCGTGTACGGTCGAGGGTCAACAATCGTGCCTGCCCCGAATTTCTGCGCGGCGACAATCCCTGCCCCATATTTCATTTCGCCGTGTGTCAGCGTTGGGCCATCTTCCACGACTAGCACCCGCTTACCCCGAATCATGTCCGAATTTTCAACGAAAATCGGTGAGGCGGCTTCAATCATAATCGCGTCAGGATTAAGGGCAAAAATGGATTCCCGCACCTTTGCAATACCTTCGGGGGAGGCAGTATCCACTTTATTGATTATCACCACATCCGCCGAGCGCAGATTGGCTTCACCGGGGTGATAGCTTACTTCATGGCCGGGGCGGTGGGGATCAACCAAGACGATATGAATATCTGGCACATAGAAGGGTAGGTCGTTATTTCCGCCGTCCCACAGCACAATATCGGCTTCTTTTTCGGCTTCGCGCAAAATCCGTTCATAATCCACGCCAGCAAACACGACCACGCCATTGTCAATATGCGGCTCGTATTCCTCGCGTTCTTCGATGGTGGCTTGGTGATAATCGAGGTCTTTGTAATCGCCAAAACGCTGCACAGCTTGTTTTGCCAGATCGCCATACGGCATAGGGTGGCGCACGGCGGCAACTTTGTAACCCAGTTCACGCAGGGCGCGGCTAACCGCACGGGTCGTTTGGCTCTTACCGACACCCGTCCGCACGGCACCAATGCTGACGACAGGCTTGGTGCTTTTAACTTGGGTATCTTTTGTACCGAGCAGTCGGAAATTGGCTCCGGCAGCCAAGACCAGACTGGCCTTGTGCATGACATACTCGTGTGGCACGTCCGAATAGGCAAAAACGACCTCATCTACCTTCAATTGGTGGATCAGGTCGCGTAATTCCTCTTCGGCATAAATCGGAATGCCTTTAGGATAGAGTTTTCCGGCGAGTTCTGGGGGATAAACTCGGCCTTCAATATCGGGAATCTGGGTTGCCGTAAAAGCGACCACCTCGTATTGGTCGTTGTCACGGAACACCATATTAAAATTATGAAAGTCGCGTCCGGCGGCTCCCATAATCAAGACTTTGGTTTTACTCATGGGGATATTGGCTCCTAAATAGTGAAACTCAATGAGGCGCGTTCAGCGAACGTTGAACACGACGTGCAGCAATCGCCACAAGGCCAATGCTGAGAACGTACAACATCAACAGCGGCGCAACAACTAGGAGCATATTAAAAGGGTCAACTGTGGGGGTGATGATTGCAGCGATGACCGTGATGGCAACCACAGCAAAGCGCCAATTGCGGATTAACGCTTTCGGCCCAATCAGTCCTAGTCGCGCCAACACAAACATAAAGACGGGCATTTCGAATGCCACGCCAATCCAAAACAACAGCGAGGTCAAAAACTTGAAATATTCTTGGGCAAACCATTGATCTTGAAAAACATCATCTTGAAAGGTCTGCAAAAAATCAAAGGCTGCTGGGGCCATGATGAACCAAGCAAAACCGACGCCTAATAGGAAAAATCCCGTCGTGGCCGGAATTGCCAACAGCACCCAATTGCGTTCTTTTTTAGTCAGGCCGGGAGCAACAAACATGAATAACTGATAGGTGATGTAAGGAATCGCCAAAATCGCCCCGCTCATCAAGGCAACCCGGAAATACATGACCACTGCGCCAGTGGGAGTGGGATTAATCAGTTTATTTTCATAGGGGCTGGACAAATATTTGATGATGTCGCCCGTAAAAATCGCTGAAATAACGACCCCAAGAATCAAAGCAATGATCGAACGCAGCAAGCGCGAACGCAGTTCTTCGAGGTGCTCAAAAAAACTCATCGTGCCGACAGGCGCTTTTTCCGACAGGGGAGTCGGGCCGATGACGGCTGGCGTCGGATTAGGCGATGTGGAGGTCAAAGGTTCTTTCACAGTTCGCCTCACGGTATTTCTTCAGTTGGAGAATCGGGCTGGATACCATACCACTCATCGGTAATTGAACCCAATACACCGTTAATAAAACGTGGTGATCCTTCTGCCCCAAACAATTTGGCAATCTCTACTGCCTCATTGATGACGACTTTGACAGGCAGTTTTTTGTCTTGGGTCAACTCGTGAATGGCGATCCGCAGGATATTGCGGTCAATAATGGCAATCTGGTCAAGCGGCCATTCCGGGGCATGTTGGGCAATCACTTGGTCAAGATTGTCGCGCTGTTTCAAAACCCCTGTCACCAAAATTTGCATCATCTGATACGTCTCGGCTGTTAAGGTGAGTTCAGGGTCTTTTAGCACCAAGCTGGCATCATCCCAATCGTCATCCTCATCTTCCTCGCCCGTCTCCTCACCGAATGTGCTAGATGAAAGATGCAGGGCCATATATGCCGTAATGCGGGCATCATCACCCGGAATGGGCATATTGGCATACGATTCTAAGATGCTGATTGGGGTATGGTTGGTGCTATCAATTTCATAGAGGGCCAATAACGCAAGACTGCGTGCCAGATGGCGAAGGTCAATGTTGGGTGGTGTTGTCATAATGTCACTAAAACTACTTTTCAAACACCACGTCTTCAATATGGACGTTGACGGCTAAAACCTTCATGCCGATATATTCCTTTATGGTACGGGCGACCTCTTCTTGGACACGTCGGCTAGTATCATAAAGCCCATGTGAGGCTTTGGCAACAATGTAAACATCCACCCGCACCCCTTCTGGCTCAACATTCAGGCGCACGCCGCTTTCATCAGTCGAAAGGCGCAACCAACTTGAACCACCGGGGACACTGCTTAATTGGGCTACACCATTCACGTTCAAGGTGGCAATGCGTACCACCGTTACTAACACACTCGGCACAACTGTTACTGTATCATTCGGATTTTGAAGGGTCGCCATGTTCCACTACAAGCCAATCTATACTATGCGTTGTCCTAAATTGTACAACTAAAGCCTAGCCCATGACCAGACCACCGTCTACCGAAAGCACCTGCCCTGTGATATAGGCCGCTTCATCGGAGGCCAAGAACGACACCGCAAACGCTACTTCATCAATCGTGCCCCAGCGTTTCAGTGGGATGGCATTATTCAACTGGTCGGTCAATTCTTTGGGTAGGCTTGAGGTCAAATCGGTCAGCACAAAACCGGGGGCGACTGCATTCACCGTAATATTCCGATCCGCGATTTCACGGGCGAGGGCTTTGGTCAGGCCAATCAATCCCGCTTTGCTGGCACTATAATTGGTTTGTCCGGCCTGCCCTGCGATGCCGCTGACGCTGGTGATATTGATGATACGACCATAACGGGCTTTCATCATGGGGCGGGAAACCAGTTTGCACATATTCCAAGCGCTTTTCAAATTGGTGTCCAACACTTCGTCCCACTCGTCTTCTTTCATCCGCATAATCAAATTATCGCGGGTCGTGCCAGCGTTGTTGACCAAAATATCCACTTTCTCAAAGGTATCTACCGTCGCTTTAACCAATTGGGTAGCATCTTCCAACAGTGCCACATTCGCCTTGACCGCTAGACCCTTGCCACCACCTGCTGAAATCATTTGAACCACTTCATTCGCGGCATCAGCGTTTTGGTTATAATTGACCACAATGGTCGCGCCACGTTTGGCAAGTTCCAGCGCAATCCCGCGTCCAATGCCCCGACTTGCTCCGGTTACAATGGCAACTTTTCCGTCTAGTTGTCCCATGTCGAAAATGCTCCTGAGAGGTGGTGTGATTTAATCGCTTGATAGATAATATCGGACGGGGGCAGGGTGTCAAGATAAACCTGCGCGAAGTAAAAAAGGGAATCTGCGTGAAAATTCGGTTTAAGATCATCGTTCTGCTATTCACACTTTCGACTTTGGGACTATCGGCCTGTCAAGACAATCCCGACGACAACGCGCCACTGGTGATTGTGGCGACTTCGGCTGCCCCCGACGCAGGTTTTTATACTTATCGGCATGAAAGCGGTGTATTCAGCATTCGCATCCCGCCCAATTGGGTTGCCGATAATTTACCTGACCCGAACGGGGTAAGGGTGCAATTCTCCAATTTGGAAGGGACAGAAAGCGTGGTGCGCCTCACCGTTTATGTCGTCAATACAGGCACACCTATGACCCGCGAAGGCTTTTTGAATGCTGCCGCCGCCTATCAACCCCCTGAAGATGTGGCTAATTATGGGTGGCAGTTGATTGAAGACCCGATTGATCAATCTGATGGCAGTCGCCGCTTGGTAGGGGTACGCACTTATCCCACCATCGGCCCGCGTGCCATGAATATTTTCCTACAGGGCAATGGCAGCTATTTCTCCGCCCTTGAAGCCGATGTCACCGATGCTGATGACCCCCTCATCAATATCCTTGCCGCTGTTGTCAATACTTATCGCGTCAACAGCAGTGTGGCCCTGCAAATTGGTGAAGTAACAGGCGTGACCTCCTTCACCGGGGTAATCGGATTCGACAGCTATACGGCATGGTCAGACAGCGACGGTGGGTTTAATATCACCGGACGGGTCGTCAACAATGCGGATTATTCGGTTGAGGCCGTGCGGCTAACAGGCTATTTATTCGATTCACGCAGCAACCGCCTAAGCGAAAAATCCAGCATTTTGACTACCGATATTCTAGCCCCCGGTGAAGGTGCGCCCTTCCGCCTGCGTTTTGATGGAGGCCGCCCTTCAACAGTGGTGCGTTATGAACTGCACGCCGCTGCCCGTGCCTCCGAAGATACCGTTCTGCGTAATTTTTATGGCAAAAATAACTTCACCGTACAAAGCAACGACCCCTTCTATAACGAAAGCGGCTTTTTGGTAGTCAGTGGTCAGCTTTCCAACAACGGGTCACGGCTGGTAAAACTGATTAAGGTGGTTGTCAGCATCTTTGACGACCAAAACAATATCGTCGCTACAGAGACGGTCTTTATTGATAAAGATCAATTGCTCCCCGGGGAGGCCGGCAGCTATGAAGTGGTGATGTATGATGTGGGTGGCCCGGCGATTCGCTACGAATTGAATGTGATGGGCACGGCGGAGTAAGAGAGTTTTGAGGTGAACACAGCAACGTTATACAAACACATTATTTTGAATGATGCGGGTGTTCCGATTGTCAAGGGAACGACCACGAAGGTTATCGAGATCGTGTTGGATGTGAAAGCCTATGGGTGGAGTCCCAAAGAAATCCATTTTCAGCATCCCTACCTCTCACTGGGTCAAATCCATTCGGCCCTCGCCTATTATTGGGATCATCAAGAGGAACTTGATGCCGATATCGAAAGGCGTTTGTTGCGGGTTGAAGAAATTCGTAAGGAACTTAAACCCGTTCCGCTGTTAGATAAATTGAGAGCTAAAGGCCTTATTAAGTGACGATTGCCTTCTACATGGATCATCATGTACCGCGTCCAATCACTGTTGCCTTACGCATCTGAGAAGTGGACGTCATCACTTCTTTAGAAGATAGAACGAATGAACTTGATGATCCGGCATTGTTAGATCGCGCTACAGAACTTGGGCGTGTTTTATTTACCCAAGATGACGACTTGCTTACTGAGGCGAATGGGCGACAAAAAGCTGGCATTCCATTTGAAGGTGTGATTTATGCTCACCAACTTCATGATTCGATAGGGGCTTGCATAGAGGATTTAGAAATTATTGCCAAAACAAGCGCAGAGGGCGAATTACGAAACTTGGTGGTTTATCTACCCCTATAAAAGCATTTTGCGTAATCTCTGCAATTGCGAGACCAACAATTCCGCTGGCCCATAATATTCCAACGTGACGACCTGCAAGTTGGGGCAGCGTTCCAATGTAAAACGCAGCAGTTCATAATCGGCTTCGGCGAGAGGGTGGTGCAAATCGCGTAGCCGCCCTCGATACATCCCCGGCCCACTCACATGCAACTCTATGACCCGATTCAAGGGCAGTTGGCTGATATATTCGTTGGCTGATTCTCCACGCATCGCCGACGATACCCGTGCATGGCCCAAATCCAGCAACAGATGGCATTCGGTCTGGTGAATCACTTCATTTATAAAAAGTGGGTCAACCGGATAATCATGTCCCATACGCCGATGGTAGGCTTGATTTTCGACAGCAACGGAAATGGAAAGGGTCGTCTGCAAAAGTTGGATATTTTCAATGGCTTGGTGGGTAGCGCGTGGACGGGTCACAATCGGGACGGGGATACCTGCTTTTTTCCATAACCGGAAAATGCGAGAGGGGGGTACATCGAGATGAAACGAGACAAAGGACGGGTGGGTCTGGTCTATCCACTGTTGGATGGTGACAAGTTCAGGTTGGATGGAATGACCGATGAGGGGATGATGCAAATGCAGCAAAATCGGATAATGTTTGGCTCGGTCAAACATCCGGTCAAGCCCAATCCACGGGCCGACCTTCAAAAAATCAACCTGCACCTGACCCGCCGCCATCAACTCCAACAGCAGGTCAGAGCCATCCGCAGCAAGCGCAATCTTATTTGTGGGTATCTTGATAGCCTTCGCCCAATGGGGTCGCCAGCATCGCTCCCGTAAAACCGGCAAAAATGGCCGTGTGTAGCAACGTCAACGGCAAACACATCCACAACCACACTGAGGTGGCATTGTCGCTGAGGACAAGGCCAAAAATGACAATCCCAAAACAGATAAAACTAATTACAATCAAAACCGTGCCTGCCAGTAAGGGCCACCCGCGCCGACTAGCCGATGCTGAGGAAAGGCGCATGATAAAACGGCTGAAACGCGGGGAGGAGTCAACTCTTCGCATAAATTCGGACATATTTTTAGGACTCCAGTTTAAGAATAATCAGCGCAATCATAACGCAGACTGGCAGGCACGCCAACGGAAACACCCACTAGACATTAAAGCGGATGTTGAGAATATCGCCATCTTGGACGATATATTCTTTGCCTTCCAAACGGAATTTGCCTTTAGCCTTAATTTCGTGGGTGCCACCCAACGTCACCAGATCATCATAGGTAAAAACTTCAGCCCGAATGAAGCCCCGCTGCAAATCGCTGTGAATTGCCCCTGCCGCTTCGGGAGCAGTCGCGCCTCGATCTACACTCCATGCCCGCACTTCATCCGGCCCAACCGTGAAGAACGTCATAATGTGCATCAACTCATAAGATGCCTGAATCGCCCGTGCCGCGCCAGATTCGCTGATGCCGTATTCTTCCATAAACATCACCCGATCTTCGGCGGGCAGTTGGGCGATTTCGGCTTCAATCTTGCCCTGTAATCCCAACAGAACGCTGTTTTTATGCGGATAGCTAATCAATTCAGCGGGGTTGCGTGATTTTTCGCCAAAATTCAACACAATCACCACTGGTTTGAGCGACAGCAAGCCATAGCCACGTAGGGGTTTCATCTCGTGTTCGGTCAAATCCAGATCACGCAGGGGTTTTTCGGTTTCAAGGTGGGCCTTTAGGCGCGTGAGCAGTTCAATTTCTTCCGTAATAGCTCGTTTATCACCCGTCTTGCCTTTTTTCAGGTCTTCATTCAGGCGTTCTAGGCGACGCTCAACGGTAATCAGGTCGGAGAGCAAAAATTCGGAATCCACAATTTCCAAATCGCGGGCCGGGTCAATCGTTTCATAGGGATGCGGAACCGTGTTATCTTCAAAAACGCGGATGACATGAATCAGGCCGTCCAGATTCGACAGCGCATTCCGCAACTGCCCAGACATGCCCTCATTGCCAATTCCCTTGTCTACCCCCGCCACATCATTATAGACAACCGTCGCGTAAGTGGTCTTTTTGGGGGTATACATACCGCTGAGTTTATCCACCCGTGCATCCGGCACATTCACGACTGCCGTATGAACTTCTAATTTACCACTCGATACGGCGCTGGTTTCCAGATTGCTACCCGTCAGTGCATTAAACACGGTTGTTTTGCCACTGTTTGGCAGGCCAATAATGCCCAGTTTCATGAAACGTTGCCCTTCCTAAAAAAATCTGACATGCCCAAGCGTCGCAACTATAATGGGAGAAGCCTTTTCCGTCAATTGTAGCCCACCTGAACACGCCATCCGTAAAAATTCAACATCCCCAATCCGCTTTAGCTTGCATAATTTTTTCGAGCAGTAGTGAGTAAAATCCCGTATCGGATGTAGCCAATGTTTGAGCTTCATCCAGTAATTCACAGGCGGTTTCGGGCACATCATCAGGGTTTGCTTCGGCAATTAGGGCTTGCTGATAAACCGCGATTGGGAAAGGCACAGGCGCTTGGTTACGGGCAAATTGATAGAAGTTATAGGCCGCTTCAGTATTACCCGCTTGGTCAGCCAAAACACCACGCCGCCAGTTGACAATATATTGGTCGGCACGGATGTTGGTTGCCAGCGGATAGATCAGGGTGGCAGCCACAGCATTACCATTTAGCTCACTGATATATCCGCCGATGATATAAAAGGCCAACGGTGGTTTGGTGATGCTTGTTACAAAGTTGGCGGTGGTTCCTAAATTACGATTTGACTGAATCTGCTGACCCAATTCAGCCAATCGCTCGTCGTCCCCTTGAATTGCATAAGTCATAGCTTTGATCGCATCCCAGACAGGCAAGCCGTATACTGATTGCTTGGCAAAGTCATCGGTAATTTCGGCTTGAACTTGGCCGTAGCGCCCCTGCATCAATAGCGCTAATTGCCGATAGGAGAAGGCGATGGCATAGCCCAAGTCATCTGGATTCAACCGCTCACTTTGCTCCAAGACGGCATCATAATCTTGCTCTGCCATGCTGACATTCATCAATACCCATTCGCTAAAATTGGTACTGCCCATTTTTCGATAGAGTTCTTCGGCATCGGCTTTGGCAAGCGGCAAGTTCCCTTTATAAAACCCTTCGTTATAAAACCGCAAAAAGAGCAAGGTAAAATCATCGGGGGCAAGGCGCAATACATTGGTAGCAGCCTCGATTGTCCCCTCTACATTCCCCTGATCGGACTCAATAAACATGCTCAAGACATGCCGATCCACATCACTGGGAGGGACAACCCGTAATTCTGGTACCTGCTGATCCGCCGTTACAAAACCAAACTCGGCTAAACTATCAATATCACTCGTCCGCACGAAATGATGCAGGAGCATCGAATTAAGGTAAAAACGCAGGGCTATCGGCATATCTTCATTTAGAATGGCATTGTAATCGGCAGTATTGGGAATAATAAAACGGAGTTGATGCACACTACGCGGTTCTGCAAAAATATCCTGAAAAATAACCTCGACCCCTGTCTCGTCCTGCGCTCCCCACACCACCAATTGTGCCCCGACTGTTTCGCCTAGACTTTGGGCTTCTTCTGCCGTCTGAATAGGGATAGGCAAGGATTCAATACGATACGTCAGCGTAGATGAAAAACCCAGCGAGTCACTCCTACGAAGCGCATCCTCAATCCGGCGGTGGAGCGTGCCTTCGGAATCATCAGGCCACTGGGCTACCAAAATGAGATATTCCCGTTCCGCAACCGGGGCAATATTCGCTACTGGGTTGACGCCTTCGCCTCCATTTCTCTCCGTATCCGGCCACCAGCCAAACCCAACTATTGCCGCCGCAACCAGTAAAATCGCCGCTAGTATTATGGCGGTTAAGGGTAAGCTGACCCGACGACCTAGCATTACTTGACTTAGGGTAGAAGTCCAATTGCGAGCAGGTTCATCGGTTGGCAGCGATGCAAAACTAATCGTCGGTAGAATGGCGTTATCTACATTGGTGATGGTGTATGAAAGCTGTGCCAAATCGTTTTGAAATTCTGCGGCAGAGGGATAGCGATCCTGTGGGTCTTTCGCCATCATCTTCATGACCATCGTCGTCACTAACGGGGGTAGATCAGGGCGTTTTTGGCGGGGGTCTGGCGCTGGCGTATGGAGGTGCTGCAATACAATGTTTGCTAAGTTATCGCCATCAAACGGGACACTCCCCGTCAGAAGTTCATAATAGACCACTCCCAGCGAATAGAGATCAACGCGGGCATCTACCTCTTTACCGAGTGCTTGTTCCGGTGCAAAATATTTTGGTGTGCCAACCGTCATCCCGTCATCCGTTTGACCCGAACCTGTCATCCACTTAGCGATCCCAAAATCCATAATTTTGACTTGCAACTGATCGGTAATAAAAATATTTGATGGCTTGATGTCACGGTGAATAATGTGTCGTTCGTGGGCATAGCGCAGTCCACCAACTGTACCCTTCATAATGGTCAAAATATCCACCATCTTCAGCGGAGCATTATTTTTAAGAAAATTCGCCAAATCTTGACCCTGCAATAGTTCCATCACCATGTAGTAGCGACCATCTTCCGCCACATCAAAATCATAAACATGCGTGATGTTGGGGTGGTTCAGTTGGGCAATCGCTTTGGCCTCACGTTTGAAGCGGGCAATCGTGAACTCGCCTGCGGAATCTGGCTTGATAAATTTGATGGCAACTTGTCGGGAAAGATTAATTTGGGTAGCACGGTAGACTTCGGCCATGCCACCTTCGCCCATGCGTTCTTGCAGTTCGTAACGGCCATTGATGATTGTCATGGCGACCCTATCAACCAACATGAATTTTGTCCCCCATTATATATCAACTGGAAAATCTCAATGTTGAAGCGGTTAACGAGGCTGCATATTTTGGAATTCAAGGACAATTCCCCCTGACATTTTTAACGTCTAATTTCGCCCGGTTGGATTGATGAACGCCCCTGTGAATAGGGTAAAATTTCACTACTACTTCTTTTTCGCCTATATCTACGAGGAGAGTTGTGATGGACGTATGGGAAGCAATCCGCAAAAAACGGGCGGTGCGAGTTTTCAAAAGTGAACCATTGTCGGATGAAGCCGTCACGCGCATTTTGGATGCGGGTCGCCGTTCACAAAGCAGCAAAAATACCCAACCGTGGGACTTCATTGCCATTCGTGACCGTGACCAACTTCAAAAAGTCTCAGAATTGGGGAATTGGACAGGGCATGTTGCAGGTGCGGCCCTGTGTGTGGCGATTGTCGTCCCGACCTCACAATCGGGTCAGGATGTTGATTGGAAGCATATGTTTGATGCGGGCCAAGCGTCGTCATATATGCAATTAGCGGCACTGGAAATAGGGGTCGGCTCATGTCTTGGTACGGTCTATAAACAAGAGGAAGTCCGTCAAGTATTGGGCCTGCCTGTTGATAAAACCGTCCACATCGTGATTTCGTTTGGCTACCCCGCCGAACAGCCCGAAACGTCAGCGAAAAAAGGTGGACGCCGCCCCTTAGCTGAGGTCGTTCACTGGGATCGCTGGTAATTATTCCCAAATTTGCTCGTTATTTGGGAAGTGGGTCGTTATTATCTCATGCCGATATTCTAATGGGGGAGAAGGCATGACAGAACGAACCGCACGATTAGCACTTGAAGATGGCAGTATTCTGACGGGCATTGGCTTTGGGGCCGAGGGCACACAGGTCGGTGAGGTGGTTTTTAATACTAGCCTAACGGGGTATCAGGAAATTCTGACCGACCCCAGTTACGCCGGACAAATGGTGGTCATGACCGCCACCCAGATTGGCAACACGGGCATCAATTTGGAAGATGACGAGTCACAGCGTATTTTCCTGCATGGCTTCATCATCCGCGAACTTAGCCCGGTTATTTCCAATTGGCGTGCCATCAAAACACTCGATATGTGGTTAGCCGAGCAGGGAATTATCGGGATTAGTGATATTGATACTCGCGCTCTAACCCGCCGCCTGCGTGACAATGGCAGTCAAAAAGGGGTACTTTCGACTGAGGCCCATTTTTCCGATGACGATCTTGTATCCGAAGCGCGGGCATGGTCGGGTTTGGATGGGATAGATTTGGTGCAGGCCGTCAGTTGTGATGAGCCGTATCATTGGACAGATGCCACCGATGCCGCGTGGGAATTTAAAACGTCTCCTATCCCCTCGGCTGAAAATTTGCATGTAGTTGCCTATGATTTCGGCCTCAAACGGAATATCCTGCGCCGCCTAGCCGCCAATGGCTGTCATGTCACGGTTGTGCCTGCGATGACGACTGCGGCTGAAACATTAGCCCTCAACCCGGATGGTGTCCTCCTAAGTAATGGCCCCGGCGACCCATCCGCGCTGCCCTACGCCGTCGAAGCCACTCAACAGCTTTTGGGAAAAGTTCCAGTGTTCGGTATCTGCTTGGGGCATCAGATTTTGGGACAGGCATTGGGTGGCAAAACCTATCGCCTGAAATTCGGGCATCACGGTGGCAATCAGCCTGTGCGTTACACCCCAACAGGACGGGTCGAAATCAGCGCCCATAACCATAATTTTGCGGTTGACCCTGCCAGCCTGCCCGCCGAGGTCGAAGTCACCCATCTGAATCTAAATGATGGCTGCTGCGAGGGGTTACGTCACACCACCTTACCCGCTCTGAGCATCCAATATCACCCCGAAGCGGCTCCCGGCCCACACGATGCCGACCCGCTGTTTGATGAATTTGTCCAACTGATGCACACCCATAAGAAATAGAGGCCCATGCCCAAACGAACTGATATTGAAACGATTCTCGTCATTGGTGCTGGCCCGATTGTGATTGGGCAGGCCGCCGAATTTGATTACAGCGGTACGCAGGCCGTCCGTGTCCTCAAAAAAGAAGGCTATCGGGTGGTGTTGGTCAATAGCAATCCCGCTACCATCATGACCGACCCTGAATTGGCCGACGCCACCTATGTCGAACCGCTGACGCCGGATGTGGTGGAAATGATTATTGCCCAAGAGCGCCCCGATGCGATTTTGCCGACAGTAGGGGGACAAACCGCCTTGAATATGGCGTTGGCGCTGGCGGAACGGGGTATCCTCGAAAAATATGGCGTCGAATTGATTGGCGCAAACATCAACGCGATTCAACTTGCCGAAGACCGCCTGTTATTCCAAAAAGCGATGATCGAAGCAGGTCTGGATGTGCCAAAGGGTGGGATTGCCCGTACACTGGCCGAAGCTCAAGCCGTCGCCGCCGAAATCAATCGCTACCCCATCCTCATTCGCCCCTCGTTTACACTGGGGGGAAGTGGGGGAAGCATCGCCTATGACCCCGATGATTTTGCCAAAAAAGCCGAGTTTGGATTGCGCGAAAGCCCCGTCCATACCGTATTGGTCGAAGAAAGTGTGGTCGGCTGGAAAGAATTTGAATTAGAGGTCATGCGGGATCGGGCTAACAATTTTGTGGTGATCTGCTCCATCGAAAATTTTGACCCGATGGGGGTGCATACAGGCGATTCCATCACCGTCGCACCCGCTATGACCCTGACAGATCGTGAATATCAACGCCTGCGGGATATGGCGCGGGTCGTCATGCAAACCGTCGGCGTCGAAACAGGTGGCTCCAATGTTCAATTTGCGGTTAACCCTGACGATGGACGGGTACTGATTATCGAGATGAACCCGCGTGTCAGCCGTTCATCCGCCCTCGCCAGCAAAGCGACAGGCTTCCCAATAGCTAAAATCGCGGCCCTGCTCTCCGTCGGGTATCGGCTGGATGAACTGCACAATGACATCACCCGTACTACCGTCGCGGCCTTTGAACCGAGTATAGATTATGTTGTGACCAAAATTCCGCGCTGGGCCTTTGAAAAATTTCCCGGCGTAGACCCGACCCTCGGCCCACAGATGAAATCGGTGGGTGAGATTATGGCGATGGGGCGTACCTTTAAAGAATCTCTGCTCAAGGGGTTGCAATCGTTGGAATTATCACGTCCTCCCTATCCGACGCCACAACATTCGGTTTGGGATGGCAAAATCGAAAGTCTTGCTGTTGTCCGTGCCGAACGCATCTGGGCCATTTGGGAGAGCCTCCGCGCGGGTCATACTCCCCACGAAATCAGTGCCGTGACGGGTATTGATGTCTGGTTTTTGACCCAGATGGCGGAAATCGTTTGGCTAGAAAATGAAATCAGCCAATATCATCATTTGGAAGACCTGCCCGTCCAATTGCTGCGGAAAGCCAAACGCATGGGTTTTGGCGATTCTCATATCGGCTGGTTGCTTGCTACCAACACCCTCAAAGTGCGCGAAAAACGACAGGGGGCAGGGCTGCTGCCGACTTTCCATATGGTGGATACTTGCGCTGCCGAATTTGAATCCTACACCCCTTATCTGTACAGCAGTTACGAATCCGAGAGCGAATTCCCGCCATCAGACAATGAAAAAGTAGTTATTTTGGGCGGGGGGCCAAATCGTATCGGGCAGGGCATCGAATTTGATTACTGCTGTGTTCACGCGGTCATGGCCTTGCGCGAGGCGGGCTATGAGGCCGTGATGATTAACTGCAATCCCGAAACCGTCAGCACCGATTATGACATCCCCAATCGCCTCTATTTTGAGCCGCTAACGCTGGAACACACCTTAAATATCATCGAACGCGAACAGCCACTGAAGGGCGTGATTGTACAATTTGGCGGGCAGACTCCGCTTAATCTGGTAGGGCGGCTAACAGCAGCGGGTGTCCCGATTTTAGGCACGTCGTCGGACGCGATTGACCTTGCCGAAGACCGCGAACGATTTGCCGCCCTCCTGCGTGAACTCGATATTCCCAGTCCGGCCTATGGCATCGCCACTTCATTAGACGAGGCACGGGTCGTCGCGGCCCAAGTCGAATATCCTGTGATGGTGCGACCTTCGTATGTCTTGGGTGGGCGGGCAATGGCGATTGTCTACAGCGAGGCTGAATTGGAAGGGTATGTCAAAACGGCTCTTGAAGCCTCCTCAGGTCGCGCCATGCTGATTGACCACTACCTTGAAGACTCGTATGAGGTAGATGTGGATGCAGTGGCGGATGGGGAGCGGGTTGTCATTGGCGGCATCATGCAACATATTGAGGAGGCGGGTGTTCACAGTGGCGATTCGGCCTGCGTTTTGCCTCCCTACAAAATTTCATCCTACCACCTCTCGATTATCCGCGAATACACCGAACGGTTGGGTTTGGCGCTGGGGGTGCGCGGCCTGATGAATGTGCAGTATGCCATCAAGGAAGATGTGGTCTATGTGCTGGAGGTCAATCCACGCGCCAGCCGCACCACGCCCTATGTCAGCAAAGCGACGGGTGTACCCCTTGCCAAAATTGCTACGCAGGTCATCCTCGGCAAGAAGCTGGCGGAGATTGGTTTGATTGAAGAACCTCCTGTGCGCGGCTTTTTTGTGAAAGAGGCCGTTCTGCCCTTCAAGAAATTCTGGGGGGTGGATGCGCTCTTGGGGCCAGAAATGCGGAGTACAGGCGAGGTCATGGGCCATGCCTCCCATTTTGGGCACGCCTTCGCCAAAGCGGAGATGGCAGCGGGGGATCGCCTGCCTCTCAAGGGCACGGTGTTCATGAGCTTAAACGATTTTGATAAGAGTGCTGGGTTAAAATTGGCACGTGACCTCCATCGCATGGGATTTCACATCTTGGCGACCAAAGGTACAGCGGCCTTTTTTGAACGGGCAGGAGTTCCAGTTAAGGCCATCAATAAAGTGACCGAGGGCAGCCCCCACGCCGCCGACTATATTCAGGCCGGGGAAATTGATCTGGTCATCAATACGCCGCTTGGGTCAACTGCCCATAGTGACGGGGCGCTCATTCGCACCACCGCCATTCGTTACAGCGTACCCCTCATGACCACTCTCAGTGCTGCTCAAGCCGCTGTGCAAGGGATTCGCGCCCTGCGGGACAAATCTCTAAAATCACGCAGTTTGCAGGAACATTATCGGAGTTTATAGGGATACCTAATCAACAACTTTTAACAACTTCCATAGGGGGGCAAGCAAATCGGCATCCCCTATGGTTTGCTGCAATTCGCCTAACCAGCGACCTACTTCAGTCACCAGCCCAGCCCCCTGATAATTCTGTAATGCGCGTTCGAGTGCCTTTTGGCTTTGTTGCACATAGTTTTCGCGCTGCGACTCATTTACAATCGCCAAACCTACCAACGCCGTTGCTTTGATATAACCCGCCCGAACATGGGTCGGCGGAGACTTCAATAACCCATCGGCGGCAGCAACCGCTTCTTGGAAGGCACTTTCCGCCCCCCACACGTCGCCCATTTTCATCAAAATCAACCCCTGTGTCATCATACCCATCGGACGATGAATCGCCGTCGCATAGGCTGGGCTGGTTTCGATGGTTTCGAGGGCTTCTTTCAAGCGATCCAATACAAGATAGGCTAGGGCCAAATGGGTCAAAATTGGCTGTAAATCGAGGTTACTTTGAATCTCACGTGCCACTTCTGCCGCTGCCATCAAGTGGGTAATGGCGGAATGTGGATCGCCTGTCGCCAATGCCACCCGGCCCAACTGCCAGCGTGCTAAGCGTTCCGCCGACCATGCGCCAATCCGTGTGGCAATCTCAAGCGCCTGTGTGCCATAGGATAATGCTTTGGCGGTATCCCCGGCGTCAATTTCCAAACTGCATAGGCGTGACAAGCGTTGACATTGAGTGCCCCAATCCCCTGACTTGGTAGCAATTTCCATAGACTGGGTGAGATGTTGGGAGGCAATGCTATAATGGCCCAATTCCGTGTGAATCAACCCCAACAGGCTGTGGCTGTTGCCGACCCCATTTAAATCTTGGGCACTTTCGGCAAAATGCAAGGCCTGTTCGGTCTGGGCAAGGGCGTCGGCATAACGGCCCTGATTCCGTGCGATATATCCCAACATCATTAAACATCGGCTTTGCAGCAAGGGGTCTTTTTCCGCCAGACGAAGCGCCTGCTGCACGCGTTCCAATGCCGATTCATCATCCCCCATCTGGTGATAAATCAAGCCCAATCCCAACAGCGCTGTACCCTCGGCTTCAACATCTTGCCCATCAGAGGTCGCTAACGCCTGAAAATAACAATCTACTGCCTCGTTATAACGCCCTTGATTGCGATAAATATCTCCCAAACCGACCAGCGACAAGCGCACCCGTGACGTATCACCTCCCGCCGCCGCCATAATCATCACCCGCCCAAAACAATCTACCGCCTCTTGAAATTGACCAGCGGCTTGATAGGCACGGGCCAACCCAAACAAATTCATGTATTCCATGCGGGCATCGCCCAATTTACCAATCACCCGCTGGCGCAAATGGATTACCCGCTGTCCATGTCCCCACAATAACAAGACATCAAAGCCGCGTTCACCGATTTGTTGCAGGGAGGTTTCCGCATCTCCGGCTTTCAAATAATGTTCAAAAGCCGATAATTGTGGCTCAAGGTCTTGCACGCTCCGCCAATAATCGGGGGCAATCCGCATTTGTTCATAATAAGTTGCCGCCCGCCGTTCGAGTACCTCTCGACTGCTTGGGCCACGTTCATCCAATTGGGAATAGGCATAATCGGCATCAATCGGGTGCAGGGCAATCAAGCCACTGGTTCGGTCAATTGCCACCATGCGAGTGCGAGTGAGCCGCTGCACCACCTCCCGTCCGGCAAAATTCAGGTCAACAGAGCGCAGCAAAAATTCAACTGCCTCAGCCCGCACCGGACGCCGATACACCGCGAGGGCCTTCAAAACCCATTGAGCTTGTGCATCCAAGCGACGATAGCCTGCCTGAATCATGTCCTGCACGTCACGCCACTTGCCAAATTCCGCCAATACACGATCCAGACGAGCCAAGCGGTCATCTTCCAAAATCCCGACCAGCACTTCCAGCGCACGCGGGACACCATGTACCTTTTGCACGGCCTGTCGCAGCAGTTCATCGGGTGCATCCCGCAGTCCGCATGTACCGCCGGGGTCAAGATCACGCAGCAGTTGAATCCCCTCGGCTTCCGATAGGCCCTCCTCCAAAACCACCACCCGATTGAGGTGGCGCAAGTCACGCGGGAAGGCCAATTCAATTGGGGAGGTAAGTAGGAATCGGATTGAGTTATTTTGGCGCAGGGTTTGAAAAATAAACTGGCTTAATTCAGGCTCAGATAAATGACCCTCGTCATCTATAAGGTCTTCTAAATTATCTAAAAAAATAAAAGCTGGATGACGGGAAGCGTTATCTAACAAAGGCTTACCCGCCGTCATCACCTGTTCCAAAACCCGCTGTCCACTCACGGCACTCACATAGAGGATGCTATACACGTTCTCGATTGCCAATTGGCCTGTTTCAATCTCGTGTAGGGCGTGGCAAACCAGTGCCGTTTTGCCAATCCCGCTACGCCCTATCACCGTAACAATACGTGTTGTGGGGTCAGCCAAAATCGTGCGCAAAGTCTCCAATTCGCGCTCCCGCCCCACAAATGGACGGCCTATACTCATGGGGGGCTGCCCTATGATAAACAGCGATTTTGGGGAAGGCGGAGTTATCGTCTCTTGGGGGGCATCCAAGCGCCGATTTTGCACACGGGCTTGGTGAAACTGCTTGCGGAGTTCTTCACGTACCTCCGGCGGAAAATCCACACTGGCTAAAAAGTCCTCAAATTTTTTTAGGCGCGGGAAATGATCACCAGCCACCCAACGTTTGAGGGTATCTACCCACACATTAAAGCGCCGATTTTGCTCCCATGCCTCGCGGTAACGCTCTTCCCATGTGGCATGATGCCGCACATCCCATCCCGGATGATAGGTATCTAGCGCCTGTTGTAAAGTCTGTTGAAATTGCAGGCGAGAGTCCAATAGGTTAGTCCTCTATTAGTCCGCATAACGAATAGAAGTAAGGTGGCGTTTGCGTTCATTTTCGCAGATTTGCGCTCAATTTGCTACCACATTATGCGGTATCGTTGGAAGTGTACGGGACTCACATTGGAGCAGCACCAAGCGAAGGATGATGGCATAGCATTTTTTCGCTACTGGTGGCGTGTTGCTCCAATGCTAGTCCCATTCTCTTTTTTCGGGTCAGAATACAATTACCCCGCGTGCCACTTCCCCGCCGAGCATTGCATCATAGGCTTGATTGATTTGACTCAGGGGATATTCCCGCGAAACCAATTCGTCCAGTTTCAGCTTACCTGCCATATATAAATCCAGCAACATTGGAAAATCGCGGCTGGGATTGACTGAGCCATAATAACTCCCCTTGATGGTTTTCTCCTGTCGGGTAATGATGGCCCCCGGCAAATTGGTCGCTGAACCCATCGGGGATAACCCTGCCAATACAATCGTTCCACCGGGGCGAGCCACTTCCAATGCCAATTCCTGCAATTTTGGAATCCCCACTGCCTCAAAAGCATGATCGGCCCCACGCCCACCCGTCAAATCGCGCACCGCTTCGATGAGGTGTTCGTCGGAATAGAGGGTATGTGTCGCGCCAAATTGACGCGCTAACTGCATTTTGGCCTCATTCACATCCACCGCGATAATCGGATTCGCGCCGCACAGCATTGCGCCCTGTAACATATTTAATCCGACGCCGCCGCAGCCCAAGACCACCACACTTTCTCCCGGACGCACCCCAGCGGTATACATCACCGCACCGACGCCTGTCGCCACCGCGCACCCTACCAATGAGGCCACTTTCAACGGGACGTTTTGGGCAATCGGGATACAGCTTTGCTGTGACACGACGACATGGTCGGCAAAGGTCGCTAGACCGCAGTAATGATATACGGGGTCTTTGCCTCGATACAGACGTGGCGTGCCATCCAACATCGTGCCTGCCCAGATCGGCCCGGTAAACGTGTCGCACAAATTTGGCTGCCCATGCCGACAGTAGAAACATTCGCCACAATCCGGACTCCAACTCAGCGTTACATGGTCGCCGGGACGTACCCGGGTCACACCCGCGCCAACCGCCTCAACCACCCCCGCACCTTCATGTCCACATACGACGGGCATGGGGTGTTGGGTTGTGCCCGCTACCAGATGATAATCGCTGTGGCAGACCCCACACGCCGCCACTTTCACCAGTACCTCACCATCCCGGGGTTCTTGGAGGGTCAATTCTTCAATCACAAATGGGGTTTTCGGTTCATATAGAACGGCGGCTTGAATTTTCATACTGTCCTCGAAATGGGTATGTGGCCTTAACAACTCCCTATTGTGCGTTTTTCGGAAGGATGTGCAAAAATTTCTTAATCTCGCTGTAATTAATCTGCGCGAAAATAGACTAATCCTAAATCTTGGAAAATCGAATCGTGGCTTTATGGCAAAACCGCTCACCATCCTAATTGTAGAAGATGACACCACCATCCGCGAAGTCGTGCGGCGCTATTTGGAGCGTGAAGGCTTGGCGGTCTTGGAAGCAGGCACAGGCTATCAGGCCCTCGAAAAACTGGCCGACACCAAAATTGATCTGGTGCTGCTAGATATTATGCTGCCGGGGATTGATGGGTTCGACATCACCCGTTCCCTACGAGATGGTGACTATCCCCACCTGCAACTGAATGAAGATATTCCCATCATTATGCTGACCTCACGCGGTGATGAATCTGACCGGATTGCCGGTTTTGAACTGGGGGTAGATGATTATGTCGTCAAGCCCTTTAGTCCGCGCGAATTGGTGGCACGGGTCAAGGCCGTTCTGCGTCGCACAGGTGCCAAAGAAGAAGATCATGAAAAACCACTGATCTTCACCGCGCTGCAAATTGACCCCATCCGCCGAACTGTCCTGCTCGAAAACCAGCCAATTACCCTGACCGCCAAAGAATTCGAATTGTTATGGCTAATGGCCTCTCATCCGCAGCAGGTTTTTACCCGTGAGCAACTACTCAATCGTATTTGGGGTTATGAATTTTATGGCGACGAAAGCACCGTCACCGTCCATATCCGGCGGTTACGTGAAAAAATCGAACCTGACCCTTCCAATCCAACCTTTATCCAAACCGTGTGGGGAGTAGGGTATAAATTTGAACCAGCGTAGGCTTGCCGCCCCCATTTATCCCATCTTTCTGCTCGTCATCGGGTCAATCGCGGCCATCAGCATCGCCATTGTTATGATCGTCGCCGCGCTCAACCCGCCGATGCGCGACATTCAACTGCTGACCCTCATCATGTCCGGTACAGCGACGGTCACGGTGGTCGTGGCCTACGTCATTTATCACCGCGAAATTATGGAGTGGTTCAGTAGTTTGCGCTGGACGGTCTTGGCAACTTGTCTGCTGAGCGTGGCCCTCACCTTTATGAATGTGTGGGTGACGGCTCGACTGATGTTTATCAGCAGCCACGACTTTGTATTAACGACAGCCCTCTTGATGTTCGCTGGCATTATTTCAGCCATCGCGGGTTTTGTCGTATCCGGCACGATGATTAAACGTATTTACATGCTGGCCCATGCCGCTGAACGCCTCGCCGATGGGGAATTGAACACCCGCCTTGTGATTGAGGGTCGTGATGAATTAGCACAATTAGGTCGCACCTTCAACACAATGGCCGCTGCCTTACAGCAAGTGGATGACCAAAAACGTCAATTGGAACTGACCCGCCGTGCCTTGATTGCATGGGTCTCGCATGATCTCCGCACCCCACTGGCGGCGATTCGTGCCATGAATGAGGCCATTATTGATGGGGTGGTTTCGGATACCGAAACAGTCAATCGTTACCATGAGAGCATCCAAAAAGAAGTGCGACATCTCAGTCATCTAATTGACGACTTGTTTGAATTGGCCCAACTCGATACGGGCCATCTTAAACTAGCCCGCGAAAAAGCCTCGATACGGGATTTGATTTCGGATACATTGGGTGGGATAAGCGCACAAGCTGAAAAACAGAAAATTAAGCTGACAGGCCGCGTGGAAGACCCGATTGAGTTGGTCAATATGGCGGCGGATAAAATTCAGCGGGTACTCTATAACCTGCTTGATAACGCTATCCGCCATACCGCTCCCGGCGGCGAAGTAACCCTCCATGCCCGTCAAATGGGCCAAAAAGTGTGCATCGAAATCCATAACACAGGGGATGTGATTAATCCTGCCGACTTACCCCATATCTTCAAAAGTTTCTATCGGGGTGAGCCTTCGCGTACCCGTGCCAATGACGGCTATCGGGGGACGGGGTTGGGATTAGCCATCGCACGCGGGTTTATTGAGGCGCATGGTGGCGAAATTTGGGTAGAAAGTGAAGCGGGCAAAGGTACAACCTTTAGTTTTTCGCTGCCCCTGTAATCAAATTGTTAGATTTTGGCGGCAAACTTTCAAGCATCTAAAGGGTATTTTCTGAACGATTGTATTTAAGTACATCGGCATGGTGACTGGAAAGGATTTCATGGATGACCCAAACAAAAAATAGAGCGGGTGCGCTGGTCGGGGCGCTCACCACCGCCGCGTTAATGGCAATTTTTTATGTAGCGGAACAGGCTGCTGATTTACCATTCCCCCCCTTCGACATTTTCCAATGGATCAGCCGTATCCTACCCGGCTTTCTGATTACGTTTGGCATTGACATTATCGTCACGATTATTGACGCATTTAATTTGGGCGAGACCGATGACACCGCCAAACTTGCTGAACAACTGCTGTCTGTGGCACTGGTGTTCGGCTTGGGTGGGGCACTGGGGGCACTCTATTTCAGCTTGCAGCAAAAGGAAGGCCCGACACAAAAATTGGGGCGCACCCTGCTCCCCGGCGCGATCATGGGCTTGTTGGTGGGGATTGCAGTATCGTTTATCAGTGACCGCTACAATTTTACCTCCTCGGTAGATAACACCCTCAGCGGTTTCTGGATTACGGCTGTTTTTGTGGTATGGGGCGTCATCATCAATTGGGTCTATAACCGTCTGGATACTCCTGTTCCAGTTCAAACATCCCTTACAATGGATGCCCCCGAAAAATCCGTCCAAACAATAGACCGTCGCCGCTTCTTGGTGATTTTAGGGGGGGCTGCCGCAACCATTACCGTTATTGGTACGGGCATCGGGGCATACCTGAACAGAAAAAAAGAAGAAGTGCTGATCAAAATCACCGGGGCGAACCCCCAAGACTTTCCGAACCTCAACGACAAACTGATTCCTGCCCCCGGCACACGTCCCGAATATACGCCGCTGGAAGATCATTACCGCATTGATATTAATGTCAGTATCCCTGAGATTGACGCGGATACATGGGAATTACCCATCGGGGGTCTGGTCGAAAATCCGATTACGCTGACGCTCGATGACATCCAAAATAACTACGAGCCGATGTATCAATACATCACCATGTCGTGTATCTCTAACCGTCTAGGCGGCGACCTCATCAGCACGACCCATTGGACAGGGACGAGCTTCCAGAATATTTTGAAAGAGGTGAAGCCCAAACCTGAAGCTAAATTTGTACGGATTGAGTCGGTAGATGGCTTTTGGGAATATTTGGATATTGAAGTCATCCGCAGTGATGAAAAAGTCATGCTGACCTATGCGTGGGACGGGGCGCTCTTGAAAGCCAAACACGGCTTCCCACTACGTATCCACATCCCCAATCGGTATGGCATGAAACAGCCGAAATGGATCACCAAGATTGATTTTGTGGATGAATGGGAGGCGGGCTATTGGGTCTCACGCGGTTGGGATAAAGAAGCCCTCATCAAAGCGACCTCGGTGATTGATACCGTCGCTGTAGATGATGTGTATGAACAGGGCGGCCAACAATTTGTTCCCGTCGGCGGCATGGCATGGGCCGGCCCGCGTGGGATTTCCAAAGTCGAAGTACAGGTAGACGACGGGGAATGGGCGGAAGCCGATTTGCGCCAACCCCTATCCGAAAAAACATGGGTTATCTGGCGCTATGATTGGCCTTTTAGCGAAGGCGACCATACCTTCCGCGTCCGCTGCACCGAAGAAGATAGTACGCCGCAGATTACAGATCGAGCAGGCACACGACCCAGCGGCGCAACGGGAATTTACGAAAAAGAGGCCAGTCTGTAACCCAGCAAGGTCAATTTCAGAGGGGCGATGTCACGCGACTCGCCCTTTTTTGATTATGCCCCCGCCGAAATTCTCCCCTCAGCCAATGCCCTCTCAAACCCTTCAATCGTCTGTCGGATACCCTCTTCCAATGGGGTATTGTAAACATTGGCGAAATGACGATGGAGTTCCGAGCTATCAAAGTTTTCTGGAAATGGCAGCATGGTATCCGACATCGTGATTTTAACGTTGGGACGCAGGCGTTCAATAATTTCAACCACTCGTGCAACAGGGGTTGGCGGCGCATCCAGATTGAAAACATAAGCACCATTCAAGGGGTGGGTTGCAGATTCAATAAATTGCAAGGCCGTATCAGATGCCCATTGAAACTGCATCACCCCGCCGAAATTGATATGAAAATTTTGCCCTGCCGCCGCTGCCAGCATCGCTTTGGTGGGGTCGCTGGTCAAGCCTTGATCGCGCCCCAAACCGTAGACCGTATAGGGACGTAAGCCTGTGCTGCTGATTTGATGATCCTGCCAATAAATCCGCGCCGTGCCCTCATTAGCCTGTTTAAAGACGCCATAGAGGGTACGCGGCGAAGGGTGGGCATCATTGGCGACGGGTTGATGATCGGGATAATCTTCGGCTGGCCCAAACACCGCGATGGAGGAGGCCAAAGCGATATGTTTTACCCCGGTTTGCCGCGCTGCCTCATATACATTAACCGTCCCGACCACATTCACCTGCGCCCCCTTTATAGGATTGGCCCGCACGAAGGGGACTTGTAGTGCCGCTAAATGAATAACATGGGTGATCCCATATTGTTGAAACGCGGCCAGCACTTGGTCGGGATCAGCTAAATCACCCCGCACAAAGGTGATGGCCTGCTGTTCTTCGGGAGTCATCAATAAATTGAGGCGATGGCCCTGCTCGGCAATATCAAAACTGACCACCCGTCGCCCTTGTTTCACCAGATGATAGACTGTCCACGCGCCGATACACCCCAGCGCCCCGGTCACTAAAAATGTTTCTTTGTTTTGGTCTGCCATAAATCACCTCTAAGTAAAAGTTTGGCTTTGATTGTATAGGGGATGGAGAACTGAGCCAACATCAGGTAATCTAGCAGGGGCAAATTCTTAAGGGTATGGAACGATGGTTGAACCACAAACGGAAAACTCCGAGATTGAAATCATTTCGCCCGAAGCAGCCGAGGCAATTCTGAAGCCGGAAGTTGAAAAACTGGTACAAGATGGCTGGCGGGTCGTGCATGAATCGGCTTTTGCGGCGCGGCTGGTTAAGGAGCGTGATTTGATTGATTTGCGGGTAGACCTGCTCGGTCAATTGGAACGCAAACAAGGCGTGACACTGCTGTACGGGCCAGAAATTGGGCGGGCAGTGGCGTGGGTGCTGCTGTTGGTCTCAATTTTGACGGCGTTGGCGTTGGCTTCGGCATTGGGCTTTTTCAAATAACCCGCTGCAAAATACTATAGCAGTTCAAATCCCCACTGCGACCATCGGCCCGATAGGTGGTAATCTCCGTCAAGTCAGTGGCGGCAATTAGTGAGTAATGCTCGGTGTCATCAATGTAATGGCAATAGCGCAGAGCAGGCTTTTCGTCCACACCTCGATCTCGCCGCCAATCCAACAAATAATCATGCGCCTCCACCTCAAAATCATCGGGCCAAGCCACAATCCGTTCGCGGAAACGGGGCTGCTCATAAAACCGCCAACTGGTGAACACCAAATAGCCCTCTTTTTTGACCCGTTGACCCAAGCGCCGCACAAATTCCTGCCGATTTTCATAACCGGGGATGTGATGCAAGACCCCAAACGCCGCCACAAGGTCATATTCACCACTATCGGGTGAGTTTTCGACAATATCCCGATTTTCCAATGTAAAGGATAAGCCGTGTTCATCAAAGACTTGTCGTGCAATATCCAAAAGCGCCGGAGCATTATCGAGGCCATGATATGCAATGCCATTGCCCATTTGCTCGTATAGAAATAGACCAAAACGTCCATTGCCACACCCAACATCCAAAACCGAAAGCGTCGGTTTGAGATAGGGCAATAATTTCAGCCAGCCCTCCCACGCATGGTCACGCGATTGACTAAAGGATTCGGCGGTTTGGGCATAAAAATCTTTATTCAGTTGATTTAAGCGTCGGATTAGATTAACATCCATTCAAAGAATTCCAATCGGGTTGAACGTGCATGACCTACAAAACCGCCCCTGATGAACTTGAACTTTACCGCGAATCCCTTTTGGCGATTTTGCGACAGGTACTTGATACGCCTGAACTCCCCCAAAAGCAGCTTGAGCGCATTCTAAAATCGCATCCCAAAGACGGCTCTGGCCTGTTCCGCCGTGATGAACTGATTCGCGCCTATCGCCATTTTACTGAGTTGGGTGATCTGCCTGCATTCGATAAAGCCATTGTAGAGCGCCTGCGCCTTAAACCCGTGCGAACCAGTTCAGGGGTGACGCCTGTCACCGTTTTAACCAAGCCATTTCCCTGTCCGGGAACGTGTATTTTTTGCCCCAACGATATTCGGATGCCCAAGAGCTATCTTTCGGATGAACCGGGGGCACAGCGAGCCGAAGCCAACGCATTTGACCCCTATCTGCAAACCTATCGCCGTCTGCTGGCCCTTTATAATACCGGACACCCCACCGACAAAATCGAAATGATTATTTTGGGTGGCACATGGTCATTTTATCCCGAAACCTATCAAATCTGGTTTATCAAACGCATTTTTGACGCCCTGCATGATTTTGGTAACGGGGTGGATCACACGGTGGAAGTCGAAAACCTGTTGTTGGAACATTCCCAATTACACCCCGCTCGTAACATTACCGAAATCAACGCGCCGGGACATGACCAGACCTATAATCAGGTTGTCCAGAATATCTATCATGATGAAATGATGCGTTCCCGCGAACAGGCGGCTTCGATTGGAGTAGGTTTAGCCGAGCGCACCCTCGTCACCGAATTTGCCACATGGGAAGAATTAGAGGCGGCGCATCGGGAAAATGAAAACGCCGTGTGTCGCTGTGTCGGCTTGGTGGTTGAGACCCGCCCTGACCACATTAGCGAAGAAGAAGTGCTGCGGATTCGGCGCTTGGGGTGTACCAAAGTGCAGATTGGCTTTCAAAGTCTTAATGATGATGTTCTGCGCCTCAATAAACGGGGGCATGAAGTTGCCGCCACCCGTCGTGCCGTCAGACTATTGCGCCAAGCCGGATTTAAAATCCATGCCCATTGGATGCCGAATCTGTATGGGTCGTCGCCGGAAGCCGATATTGAAGATTATGCGCGGATGTTTGACGATCCCGATTTCCGCCCCGATGAACTCAAGGTCTATCCTTGTTCGCTCATCGAAAGTGCCGAACTGATGGACTACTACCAGCGTGGCGAATGGCGACCCTATACCCATGAGGAGCTATTGGGGGTGCTGACGGCCTGCTTCCAATTGACGCCCGATTACTGCCGCCTCACCCGTGTTATCCGCGACATCCCCGGCACAGATATTGTGGTCGGCAACAAAATGACCAATTTCCGCGAACTGGTGCAGCAGGAATTGGCCCAACATGGCAGCTATACAGGCGACATCCGCAGCCGCGAAATCCGCCACCGTGCGATTGCCCCCGAAGCCTTGCACTTGGATGAGGTCTGGTACACCTCCAATTGCAGTGACGAGGTTTTCCTGCAATACATCACCCCCGAACGCCAAATTGCCGGATTTTTGCGTCTATCCCTACCCACCGAACCTCCTATCACCCCCGAATTAGAAAATGCCGCTATGATTCGGGAAGTGCATGTTTACGGACAATCCATCGAAATCGGTGAGGCGTTGGCAGGCAAGAGCCAACATGTCGGACTAGGCAAGCAGTTGATTGAACGGGCAGTGGAGATTGCACGTGAGCGGGGCTATCAACAACTCGCCGTCATTTCTGCAATTGGCACACGTGAGTATTATCGTAAACGTGGTTTCGCCGATGGGCAGCTTTATCAACTGCGTGATCTAGGGGAGTAACCGGATATGCTGCGCCGCAAAGTTCCGCCACCCACTGGCCCGCAACTACGTCAATCCACAGGTGCGCCCCTCAGCATTGCAGATCGCTATTTGGAGCGCGGCCTGTACCACTATCAACACAAGAAATTCGCTGAGGCACTGGCGGATTTGGATGAAGCCATTTACAACGCCTCCAGTCACGCCGAACTATATGTCACACGGGCTGTCATTTTGCACGAGATGGAACGCGATGATGACGCGACAGAGGATGCAGAATACGCGCTGCGGCTCGATCCCCGTCAATGGATTGGGCACTACATCTTGGGCTTAATTGCCATTCGACGCGAAGATTTTCCGCAGGCAGTCGAGCATTTTTCCCAAGCGCAACGCTATGCCCCGACGCGGCCTGAAATTTTCTTTTCACGGTCAATTGCGTTCCACCAGCAAGATGAGATGACATTGGCCTATTATGATATGGACAGCGCCCTGCAAGTCATGAAAAGCGATCATAAGCTCCGCAAAGAGGCCAACAAATTCGTCACACAGGTGAAACCCGCCAAGAAAAAGAAGTAGGGTAAAAATCCGCTGTTAGGATTCGTCCAGATTACAGAAGGAGCGAAGAAATATGGTAGATGCCGTCCAACCAGTCACCACCGTTGAGAACGAAATACTGGACTTTTTGGCTGCTTTGCCGACTCCTGACGAAATCTTTGCCTTTAAAGTTTCGGATGCGGTAGCCAAAAGAATGCGTTATCTTCGGGATGGAAACCGGAATGCGATACTTACCACTGAAGAAACCGCTGAATTTGACGAGGCACTCCGTTGGGAACATTTTATACGGATGCTAAAGGGTAAGGTCTACCAAAAGGCATTTTAATTATGAAAAACAATCTCGCAAATAAATGGCGGATAGCCATCATTGGGATTGTATTCATTTTGGGGACATCTAATCAGACTTTCCACTTAAATCAAGTCTACTCTCAAGAATCAAGTCCTTATCCCATGATAAATGAAAGTCCTTCATGGTCACCGGATGGAACTTTGATAGCCTATAACTCAAGTCGTGGCTCAAATAGCGATATTTGGATAATGAACGCTGATGGATCAAATCCGCGCAACTTAACAAACTCTCCCGACAATGATTATTGGCCCAATTGGTCACCCGATGGACAATACATCGCTTTTTATTCCGAGCAGGGTGAAAAAACAAACATCTGGATAATGAATGCCGATGGATCAAACCCTCTCAATTTGACCTCAACCTTAGTTGGAAATAGTGAAAAGATAGCGTGGTCACCTGATGGAAGCCAAATTGCTTTTGCTTCCTCCAATGGTGCTAGAAGTAATTTTTTGAAAGATATTTTTATAGCAACTCCTGATGGTCTAAACCTTTTCAATATCACTCAAGATGAAGAGTTTGCCTATGATGACCCCACATGGTCGCCGGATGGAAGATACATTTTAGTATCAGTATTTGATAGAGCCTCGATCAATTCAGACGGTATTCGCATAATATCTGTAATGGATGGAAGCGTGCTTCCCTTGACCGCTAATCGCATGGACTTACGTGCGAGTTGGTCACCTAATGGAAATCAAATAGCCATTTTCTCAATAGATAGTGACATTAGCTATTGGGTCATCTCGCCAGATGGTACGAATCTGACTGGTTTAGTGTCACTTCCAAGTGGCGGCGGATTTGAATGGTCACCTGACGGAAAACTTTTAGCTATCACAGCCTTAACTGGAGAGCTTTCTGTGGGAGACCTAACATCTTTTAGTCTAGGTACATTTTTTCAAAAACAGGACATTTGGATTGTAGACGCCGCTGGAAACCAAACTAATCTAACAATGGGTCGCGCAAACGGATTTCGGTTCGATTGGTCACCTAACGGAACCAAGATCGCTTTCACATCTGCGGATGGAGAGAATAAAAGATTTGATGTTTGGGTAATGAATGCGGACGGCTCAAATCCAATGAACTTGACACTTAACCATTAATTGGAGCATCAGTATGGACAAGGTGACGCTTCAGCAGTTGCAGGCAATGAAAGAACGCGGCGAACCCATCAGCATGTTGACTGCGTATGATTACCCCTCTGGTTTGCTGGCTGACCAAAGCGGCGTAGATATGATTCTTGTGGGTGATTCACTCGGCATGGTCGTACATGGTTTTGAAAGCACCCTCCCAGTCACAATGGATATGATGGTACTGCACACCCAAGCGGTGCGGCGCGGCGTCAAACGAGCCTTTTTGGTCGGCGACATGCCCTTTATGAGCTATCAAGCCAGCCGTGAAGAAGCCCTCCGCAATGCAGGCCGTCTGCTCAAAGAAGGCAATGCCGATGCTATCAAATTAGAGGGTGGCCTCCACATGGCGGAAACCGTCCATGCGATGGTGCAAGTTGGCATCGCGGTCATGGGCCATATCGGACTCACCCCCCAGAGCGTCAGCGCGTTTGGCGGCTTCAAAGTACAGGGCAAATCCATCGAGGCGGCCCGTAAACTTATCGAGGATGCCAAAGCAATTGAGGCAGCAGGCGCTTTTTCGATAGTCATCGAAGGTGTCCCTGCGAAACTGGCCGAATTGATTACCCGCATGGTCAGCATCCCTACCATTGGCATCGGGGCAGGCGGCGGCACGGATGGACAGGTCTTGGTCATGCACGACATTTTGGGTATGTTTGACCGCTTCACGCCCAAATTCGTAAAGCAGTATGCCAAAATCGGCGAGGCCATTCAAAACGTATTCACCACCTTCCATCAAGAGGTTCGGTCAGGAGCTTTTCCCGCGCCCGAACACGAATTTGGTATTTCCGACGCGGTGTTGAACGAAATTCTGGCGGAAATCGGCGACGCCGCACATTAAAAATCCTTCCAAACAAGGGATAAAGCTCCTTGTTTAGAACTAGGAGGCCCATCATAAAAATCGGCATTTTTGGCATCGGCGCAATGGGGACGCTGTTCGGTGCAAAACTCAGTCCCCTCACGGATGTCATGCTGTTTGGGCGCTGGCCTGAGCAAATCCACGCCCTCCATCATGCGCCGCTGCATATCCTCTACCCCGATGGGCATGAGGAATATGTTCCGCTGCGAGCCACCGATAATCTTTACGATGCCGACCCCATTGACATTGCTTTGATCCTCCCCAAAGCCAACAAAACGACCCTCGCCGCCGAAGACGCTGCCCAAATCCTGAAACCCGACGGGGTGGCAATCACACTGCAAAATGGCGTGGGCAATCTGGAATGTATCGCGGAAATAGTCGGCCCTCACCGCGCTACCCTCGGCGTCACTATGCAAGGCGCATCTACTGATAATCGGGCCGGATTTTTGCGCTACGGCGGACGCGGCTTGACCTATTTGGCAACCCGTCCCGCGATAGATGCCCATATTCAGGAATTTGCTGCCCTGTTAAATACAGCAGGGTTGGCGACTGAAGTGGTGAATGATGTTGCAGGGTTGGTCTGGGGTAAGCTGGTGGTCAACGCCTCCATTAACCCCCTCACCGCCATTTTGCGCGTTCCGAATGGAGCGCTGTTGGAGTCGGAATGGGCACGTCAAATCATGCGCGAATCCGCTAACGAGGTGGCTACCATTGCCCACACCAAAGGGATCACCCTGCCGCATGAGGACGCTGCCACCCGTGCGGAGGAGGTCGCCCAACGCACTGCCACCAATTATTCCTCTATGCTGCAAGATGTCCTCCGAGGGACGCCTACCGAGATTGAGGCCATCAGTGGGGCCGTCATGCGGGAGGGGGCAAATTTGGGTATTGCTACCCCGGTCAACACATGGCTGTATCGTTTGGTCAAAGCGATTGAGGAAACACAGGCCCCACACCAGCAAACAACGCTCCCATCGCTTGAAAAAATTGGGTAAAATGGGGGTGGTCGTTTATGCTGTTATTAGCGAATTGAGGAAACAGTAGGCATGGCAGATTCGGCCCCCACCCGCCCATTAGTGGTAAAAGTGGATGCTACCCATTATCCAATGGATGTTTTTGGGGATCGTTTGATTTCGGAAGGCTTCCAAGTGGTCAAAGCGGCGTCGCTTGTCGAGGGCATCAAATTGGCCCGACGCTGCAAACCCGATCTGGTCGTCGCCATTGATGATGCCGAATCCGGTGTGGATGCCATTGAATGGCTGGAATTGCAGCACTCTGACAATGAAGCCGCCCTTGTCATGACCCCCCTCTTGATTTTGGCGGATCATTCCCGACTGGAACGCCTGCGGGTCCACGAACTACCAGATCGAGTCAAAGTCTTACAACGCCCCCTTGAACTGCGCGAGTTTATCCAGACCGCCAAACACATGCTGGCGATTTGGGATTTATAGCGCAACTCCCAGTCTCAACATCGCGTAGTAGTCAATATCACAGATATGACCTAGAAAGGGATTTAACGTAACCAAGATGCGGATTATTGTGCATACGGGCAAAGGTGGCGTCGGGAAAACCAGTGTATCAGCAGCAACTGCTCTACGCTGTGCCGAAATGGGGCTTAAAACCATCGTCATCAGTACCGATACCGCCCATTCGCTGGGTGACTCGTTGGAAATGAAAATTGGCCCTGAACCGATTCAGCTATATGACAATCTGTGGGGGCAGGAAGTGGATGCCCGCTACTCAATGGATAAATACTGGTGGCGCATCCAGAACTACCTCATCAATGTATTTAAACAGCGTGAGGGCCTTGATGACATCGTGGCGGAGGAAATCACCATCCTGCCCGGTCTGGAGGAAGGCGCTCATCTGCTGTGGATCAACCAATATTTTGAAACGCAAGAATTCGATGTGTTGATTGTAGACGCCGCGCCAACCGCCGAAACGCTGCGCTTGCTCAGTCTGCCGGATGCCTCACGCTGGTGGTTCGAGCGTACCATGAATTTGATGAAAGGCATGACGGGACGTTTGCTGCGCCCATTAGCAAAACCGTTGTTTGGAACAGACCTGCCCGAACAAGACGAACTCGACAGCGTACAGCGCTTGTTTGATACTCTCAGCAAAGTAGCGGGTTTGTTGGCAAATCCCGAACTCAGCACAATGCGTTTGGTGATGACGCCCGAAAAAATGGTCATCAAAGAGACCCAGCGTACCTATACCTACCTCAATTTGTATGGCTACCCAACCGACTCAGTGATCTGCAATCGCATCATTCCGCCCGAAGTGACCGACCCCTATTTTACGGCGTGGAAGGATTCGCAGCGTAGAAATCTGGATTTGATTGGGGAAGCCTTTGGTGGATTAAAGGTATTGAAAGCCCCTATGTTCAACAGCGACATCGGCGGCTTAGATGATCTGCGGCGGTTGGCAGATGCCCTTTACGATAGTAGCAACCCTTCGCAGATTATGACGTCCGAGGTTGGAACCCATTCAATCGAACATGACATAGAAACAGGCGATTACCTCCTACGCATCCCTCTGCCCTTTGCCGACAAAACCGACCTAGATTTGTACCGCAGTGCCGACGAACTGACGGTGCGCGTCGGGCCATATCGCCGCAATATCGTGCTGCCCTATACCCTGTGGAAATTGGAGACCGGGCCAGCCAATTTTGTCGAAGGGGCGCTGCAAATTCGGTTTATCAATAAACAGGCGTAAAATTGTCTCGCATTTTGAACGCAGGGCTGCGAAACGTGGTATCTTATCGGAGTCCTGCGTTTTTATTTGGCAAAAATTAACCTGAGAGAAAATGATGGACAAAACTTTTTGGCAGGGCATTATCCACAACGACTTTGCCTTACCCGGCGGCCACACGATTGAAGATTTGACAGACGAATTATTGGGGTATTTCGGCTCAACCGACCCACTGCTGCGTGATGAATTCGGCTACGCGATTCTGGTCAATTGGATGGAAAAGGGGTTCATTGGGCCGGAGATTTTGCGCGGCATGATTCCCAAAATGATCGCTAATTTGCGCATGGGGATAGGCGAACAAGATACCAACAGCGTATTCCTGCGGTCATTTTCGGTGCTGCATCTAGCCACTCTGATCGCCCATGATAATGAAAACCCTTATCTCAATGCGGCGGACGTGCGGCAGGTATTGGAAGCTGGTCTCGATTATTTTCAAGCTGAACGGGATTTACGGGGCATGGTCGGCGAAAAAGGGTGGGCACACTCCGTCGCCCACACCGCCGATTTACTCAAATTCTTGAGCCGAAACACCCATCTCAATGCAGTCGATTTGGAAAGCATTCTCCACGCGATTGCCGCTAAATTAACGACCATCAGCCCTACGGTATTTGTGTACGGTGAAGATGACCGTTTGGCGCATGTGTTGGACGCCATCTTAAAACGACATCTCTTATCACTCGACACGCTGGCGGCATGGATTGAAAATCTGGGTGAGCCAACCAAAACCCGTCTACGAATGGCTGAAAATGGCACAGATGGCTATGCAACTTCGCAAAATGTACGAAATTTTCTGCGGGCGCTCTATTTGCAGATTGAACTAGCCGAACAGCGTCGTCCACTGGCTGACGAATTGATCGGTGTTTTGAAAAAGAGCCTGCTGCCCTATGGGTGGTACAAATTCGAGTAATATGCCCTAATCTGGAATCAGGTTGTCGTATAGTTCTTCAAAAGCCTTCTCCAAATCACGGGCATCAAATCGAATCTGCATAACCGCTCTGGTTAAATCAATGGGTTGGTCAATGATTCGTTCGGCGATCAACCACTGCAATTTTTTGATCTCCATCCCATCCCGCTCATCGGGTACATATTTGGTGAAGAGTCCCTCATATGCTTTTTCCGCTTCTTCCAAGCGCAGCCGCATAATATCGAGCAGTTCCCGATAACGCATAATCCCCTGCCGAACTTTTTCAATATCCTCAGTGGTATGAGTCGTCATGACTTAGCTTTCTGCTCCCATCGTACAAATGTCGCAGGCTGCAACACCCGCCCCGCACTTTTTTCGATTAATTCGGCTGACCCAGCCTCTATTTTGCCTCCCAAACCTGCCACTGTTTCGCCAATAACCTGCCGCAAATCCGGCAAATCTGCTTGAGTGGTGTAGGCCGTCAGTATCATAAACAAGGGTTGCTCGCCCCACAACTGCCGACATCTTTCCAATAAACGCGGTAGCGAATCGGAAAATTTCCAGATTTCCCCTCTTGGGCCATGTCCAAACGGCGGCGGATCAAGCAATATCCCTTCATAGTGACTGCCCCGTTTCACCTCGCGCTCCACATATTTAACCGCATCTTCGACTATCCAACGGATGGGTTTATCGGTTAATCCTGACAAGGCTTGATTTTCGCGTGCCCACGCCACCGTCGGTTTGGAGGCATCCACATGCGTAACATGCGCCCCCGCCTGCGCCGCAAATAGCGAGGCAATGCCCGTATAGCCGAACAAATTTAATACACGGATGGGGCAGTCAGCGTTTTGGATAAGTCCCCCCATCCAATCCCAATGCACAGCCTGTTCGGGAAAGACCCCCATATGCCGAAAGGGAGCCGGACGGACATAAAATGAAATATCCCGATAGCGCATCACCCATTTTTCTGGCAACGACTGATGAAATTCCCAATGCCCCTCATTTTTGCTGGGATTCAGGTGAAATTGGGCATGAGCGGCTGACCATTCTGACGGGGGCAGGGTGGGTCGCCATGTCGCTTGGTCTTCGGGACGTACACAGCGATATGCGCCAAATTGTTCCAGTTTAAGCCGATTGCCGCTGTCGAGCAGGGCATAGTCCTCCCAAGCGGATTGTGACATTGTTTGAGAACCTCTTTAGGTGCAATAGTGCGAAATTGTCTTGACACAGCCTTTTTAGAATGATACTATTTTACTCTCTAAACGCGATCCCAACCCCAGACACCCTTGTACAACAAGGCTATGATTTGGGAATTGAGTGAAGTACATACGTTTGAGGCTGCCAATTCGTCATGAGGAGGTGGCCTCAAATCGTGCCAAAACGGGATGACAGTCATAGAATTCGGAGATTGGAATGCCAACGATTAACCAACTGGTACGCAAAGGCCGTACCCCGAAGAAAAAGAAGAGCACCGCTCCGGCGCTGCAATATACTTTTAATTCTTATTCGCAGAAACGGACTCAACAGCCCAAAGGCGCTCCGCAAAAACGAGGCGTCTGCACGCTGGTTCGTACCATGACCCCCAAGAAGCCCAATTCGGCCTTGCGTAAGGTGGCCCGTGTGCGCCTGACCAATGGTATCGAAGTGACGGCCTATATCCCCGGTGAAGGTCACAGTCTGCAAGAACACAGTGTGGTGCTTGTGCGCGGTGGCCGTGTGAAAGACCTGCCCGGTGTGCGTTATCACATCGTGCGTGGTTCGCTGGATACCGATGGCGTCAAGAATCGCCAGCAGGCCCGCAGTAAATATGGTGCCAAACGGCCCAAGTCCAAGTAATTGTTGATTAGAGGACGGGAGTAAACCCAACTATGTCACGTCGTTCTAGACCTGCTAAACGACCTGTGCTGGCAGATGCGAAATATAACAGCATCGCGGTGACTATGTTTGTCAACCGGATGATGATGCGTGGCAAACGCAGCACGGCCTTGACCATTATGTATGACGCGCTGGATATTGTCGAACAGCGTGCCAAGAAGCACCCAATGGAAGTGTTTGACCAAGCCCTACGCAATGTCGCCCCGGCTGTCGAAGTCAAACCGCGCCGTGTGGGTGGTTCTACGTATCAAGTGCCAATGGAAGTGGACCCGGCTCGTGGTCGCTCTTTGGCAATGCGCTGGGTATTGGCCTCAGCCCGCGCCCGTAATGGACGCAGCATGGCCGAGAAATTAGCCGCCGAATTGCTGGACGCCGCCAATAATCAAGGTAGCGCCGTCAAGAAGCGCGAAGATACCCACCGTATGGCAGAAGCGAACCGCGCCTTTGCTCACTATCGTTGGTAAAGCACCTAGCAAACCAATTAATTCTGAGGAATCTGCAAAAAACACATGGCTAAAAATGGCAAGCTAGATTTGGCGAAAGTTCGTAATATCGGGGTTATTGCCCACATTGACGCGGGCAAGACCACGACCACCGAACGCATCCTGTACTACACCGGCAATATTCATCGCATCGGTGAAGTACATGACGGCACCGCCACAACTGACTATATGCCGCAGGAACGCGAACGTGGGATTACGATTACCGCTGCCGCGATTACCGCTGAATGGAAAGGGTATCAAGTTAACCTGATTGACACCCCCGGACACGTGGACTTCACCGCCGAAGTGCAGCGCAGTTTGCGCGTTTTGGACGGTGGGGTGGTCGTGTTTGATGGTGTAGCAGGCGTCGAACCCCAGTCTGAAACTGTTTGGCGTCAAGCGGACGAATATGGCGTACCGCGTATCTGCCTTGTCAACAAGATGGATCGCGTCGGTGCGAACTATGAACGCTGCATAGACATGATGAAGAAACGGCTTTCCGCCAAACCCGTGCCGATTCACTGGCCCTATGGCGAGGGTTATGAGTTTAAAGGGATTATTGATCTCTTTAATCAGCAGCTCGTCACCTATGGCAACGACCTCGGCACCGATATTAAAGTGGAGCCAATCCCGGCTGAATTGCAAGATTTGGTCGAGACCAAACGCGCTGCGATGATTGAACTCATCGTGGAAAATGATGAATTCTTGCTTGAGAAGTATCTCACGGGAGAAGAAATCAACCAAGATGAATTGAAGGCAGGTCTGCGTGCTGCGACGGTTGCTGGTCATATCCAACCCGTCCTGTGCGGTTCGGCTCTCAAGAACAAAGGTGTCCAACTGTTGCTGGATGCCGTTGTAGATTTGCTGCCCTCCCCGCTGGATATTCCTGCCGTCAAAGGTAGTGACCCAGACGACGAAGAAAAAGAAATTCTCCGTCATGCTAACGATGACGAACCCCTGTCGGCCTTGATCTTCAAGATTATCACCGACCCCTATGTTGGTCGTTTGGCTTTTGTGCGCGTCTATTCGGGCGTACTGCGGACTGGCACAACCTTGACCAACAGCACCAAAGGCCGTCGTGAACGTATTGGTCGTATCGTCCGTATGTTTGCCGCCAGCCGTGAGGATGTCGAAGAAGTTCATGCGGGTGACATCGCCGCTCTGTTGGGCCTCAAGGACACCTTTACAGGGGATACCCTATGTGATCCTGACAAACCCGTTGTGTTGGAAAAGATCAAATTCCCAACCCCGGTTATTCAGGTGGCAATTGAACCCAAGACCAAAGGCGATCAGGACAAGATGGGTGTGGCGCTGCGTAAGTTGGCCGAAGAAGACCCCACATTCCAAGTCTCGGTGGATGACCAGATCGGTCAAACCATTATCGCCGGGATGGGCGAACTGCACCTTGAAGTGTTGGTGGATCGCCTTATGCGGGAATTCAAGGTGGATGCGACGGTGGGTCGCCCGCGTGTGTCCTATCGTGAAACGATCACCAAGCATGTCCGCATTGACACAACCTTCAAACGGCAAACGGGTGGTTCGGGTCAATATGCCCGTGTCGTGGTTGAATTTGAACCTATTCCCGAAGATGAGCAGGTCAAGGTGGACGGCCCACTGGATTTCGTCAACGAAATTCGCGGAGCATCTATTCCCAACGAGTTTGTCAAACCCACCCGCAACGGTATCGCCGATGCAATGAGCGGTGGCGTTATCGCGGGTTATCCAGTAGTGGGTATTCGTGCCCGTCTGGTAGATGGCGCTTCCCACGAAGTAGACTCCAGCGAAATCGCCTTCAAGATCGCGGGTTCGATGTGCTTGAAGGAGGGCGTCCAAAAAGGCGGCCCTATCTTGCTCGAACCGATGATGAAGATTGAAGTCGTCAGCCCGGACGAATACACGGGTGATATTATCGGTAATCTCTCGGCCCGTCGCGCGATTATTCAAGGGATGGAGCCACGTGGTGATGGCGCTTCGAGTATTAAAGCCAGCGTGCCACTCGCCGAAATGTTCGGGTATGCCACTGATTTGCGGAATATGACGCAGGGGCGTGGGAGCTTCTCGATGGAATTCGAGAAATACAATCCAGTACCCAACAGCGTTGCTGACGAAATCATTAAAGGCAGTCGTTAATTTCGTGGGATTGAAAGCGGGGATGGTGTAAAAGCCTCCCCGCAGCCCCACGAAATTTTTTGCCCGGTATAGATTAAAACCAAGTAAAAAGCAGGCAAAATCAGAGTTATTCAGGAGCAACAATGGCCCAGTTTGAACGAACGAAACCACATGTAAACATCGGGACAATTGGTCACGTGGATCATGGCAAGACGACCTTGACGGCGGCGATCACCAAGACCCTGTCACTGAAGAAGATGGCGCAGTATATGCGGTATGATGAAATTGACAACGCGCCAGAAGAGAAGGCACGCGGGATCACCATCAACATTCGGCACGTGGAATATGAGACGAATGCACGGCACTATGCCCATGTGGACTGCCCCGGCCACCGCGACTACATCAAGAACATGATCACGGGTGCTGCCCAGATGGACGGCGCGATTTTGGTGGTCTCGGCCCCCGATGGCCCCATGCCCCAAACGCGCGAACACGTGCTGTTGGCACGGCAGGTGGAAGTACCCGCGATGGTAGTGTTCCTCAACAAAGTGGACATGATGGATGACCCCGAACTGCTGGAACTGGTCGAGTTGGAACTGGCCGAACTCCTGAGCAGCTATGGCTTCCCGGAAGACACGCCGATTGTACGCGGGAGTGCGTTGCAGGCGATGGAAGCCCCCGATGATGTCAGTCTGCCCGTCTACGAACCGATTCTGAAGTTGATGGACACGGTGGATCAGTGGATTCCCACTCCTCAGCGTGACATTGAAAAGCCCTTCCTGATGCCGATTGAAGACGTGTTCACGATCAAGGGTCGTGGCACGGTGGTGACGGGGCGTGCCGAGCGCGGAGCCTTGAAGAAGGGTGAAGAAGTCGAGATCATCGGCTTACGCGATGAGAGCATGAAGACGGTGGTGACGGGCATCGAGATGTTCCACAAGGAACTGGATCAAGCCCAAGCGGGTGACAACGCCGGGATTCTGCTGCGTGGG